>JACOUC010000036.1 GCA_016178055.1 Chlamydiota bacterium
CCTTCCCTCTGGCTTCACTCGGTTCGTTGCCTCTCCAAGTGCAGAGTTCAGTTCTGAGTCGGTGGTTAGCCTTTACTCAGGCTCCTTATTTCGGCTTGCTTTTGTTGGCTTGCTTGGCGCACTGAACTTTCAACTTTAAACCTTAAACTTTCGTGATACATCGCATCTCTCTCAACCGGCTCACGTCCCGCATCAGAAATGAGTTTAATGAGCGTCTCTCGGGTGAGCGCATTTTGAGTTTTTGCTCCGGCATCATGATAAATTTTTTCCTCGATTACGGAGCCGTCAATATCATCGGCTCCATAAGAAAGAGCCACTTGAGAGAGAGCGGGGGTGAGCATAACCCAATAAGCCTTGATATGATTAAAATTATCCAGAAGAAGACGAGAAATGGCCAATGTTTTTAAATCATCCATTCCCATCGTCCAACCGATCTTTCCCATCCGATTATTTTCAGGATGATAGGCCAAAGGAATAAAACATCGGAAGCCTCCTGTCTCATCTTGAGCACTCCTCAACGCTAAAAGATGTTCAACACGCGACTCTAATTTTTCCAGATGTCCATAGAGCATGGTCGCATTGGTTGGGATCCCTAACCGATGAGCAGTCTTTGCGACCTGGAGCCAGCGAGCCCCTGTCGCCTTCTCTCCACAAATTTTTTTGCGCAATTTTTCATCGAAAATTTCAGCTCCTCCCCCTGGAAGAGAATCCAAACCCGCTTCTTTGAATTCTGCCAAAACTTCATGAGCTGATTTTTTATAAATTTGAGAGAAAAAATCAATTTCAACACAAGTAAAAGCTTTAATATGAAGCGTCGGATATGCCTTTTTAATGGCCGATAAAAGATCCAAATAATAAGAATAAGATAACTCCGGATGAAGCCCACCGACCATGTGAAGTTCTGTTAAACCCTGATCCCAAACATTCTCAATTTTTTTTAGAATTTGATCAATGCTAAGTGTGTATCCTTCAGAATGGCCCAGGTCACGTCGAAAGGAACAAAAGAGGCAATCGACGGCACAGATATTGGTATAATCAATATGGAGATTAATAACAAAATAAGCCTTATTTCCATTTTTCTTCTCACGCACAAGATTGGCAAGAGCCCCAATTCCGTTCAAATCTCGAGAACGAAAAAGAGTCAAACCCTCTTCAAACGAAAGACGCTTGCCATGCTCAACTTTTTCGGCAATCAAAGACAATTCAGATTTTTCTAATAAAAGATTCATCATAATCCAAACTTGTTCCACATTTGAGTGACCCGCTCTTTTACTTGAGCATCCATCACAATTTCATCAGGCCAATCACGAGTAAAACCTTCTTCCTTCCATTTACGCGTGGCATCAATCCCCACCTTACTTCCCAGACAGGGTAAGCGACTCGCATGATCCAGAACATCAACCGGTCCAGTTGTAAAAAGAAAATCCCGTTCAGGATCAATATGGTTCAAAGCCTTCCAAGCAACTTCTCTGAGATTGTGAACATCCACATCTTTATCCACCACTACAACCACTTTTGCAAAGCACAATTGAGCTAAACCCCAAATCGCACTCATCACTTTCCGAGCCTGACCCGGATAGCGTTTATCAATCGAAACGATTAAAAGATTATGGAAAATACCCTCTGCGGGCATATTCATATCAATGAGTTCAGGAAGCTGTTTCTTCAAAAGGGGAAGAAAAATACGCTCCGTCGCCTTCCCCATAAAAAAATCCTCCTGAAGAGGAGGACCCACAATGATTGTAGGATAAATAGGATTTTTTCTCATCGTGATCGCGGTCACGTGAAATACAGGATAAAGATCAGCCAAGGAATAATAGCCGGTGTGATCTCCAAAAGGGCCTTCCGTTTTTGATTCTGTTGGGTTCACATACCCTTCTAAAATAATTTGAGAATTGGCTGGAACTTCTGAATCGATTGTTTTACAAGAAACCATTTCCACGGGACGATTGCGAATAAAACCGGCCAACATCATTTCATCGACTCCTTCAGGAAGAGGTGCAGATGCCGAATAAATGACCGCAGGATCAGGCCCTAAAGAAACCGCAACCTCTAGACGTTTTCCTAAAGACTTCGCCTTATGAAAATGGGCTGCTCCCCCCTTATGAATTTGCCAATGCATCCCGATCGATCGTTCATCAAAAATTTGGAGCCGGTATATTCCATAATTTTTTGTTCCCGTCTCAGGATCTTTTGTAATCACGACCGGTAACGTAATATAGCGTCCACCATCTTTGGGCCAACATTGTAACGCGGGTAAATCAAAAAGTGAAAACCCTTCTTTTTTTACAATTTCCTGACATGGGGCCTGTTTTATCAACTTTGGTTTTAACGCCCTTAACGTTTGGAGCATGGGCAACATCTGAACAGATTCTAGAAAACCTGAAGGAATTTTAGGTTCTAAAAATGAGGAAATGCGCTCCGCTAGCTCCTCTAGATTCTGAGCCCCTAAAGAAAGGGACATCCGCTTCGCACTTCCAAAAGTATTAATCAAAAGAGGAATGCTAGACCCTTTGACTTTTTCAAAGAGAAGCGCAGGCCCACCCTGCTTGGTCACACGATCCGTGATCTCTGTAATCTCAAGAACAGGATCCACCTCGTAGGAAATACGCTTCAGCTCTCCTATTTTTTCAAGAGCCTGAACAAAATCATTAAGACTGTCGTAGGTATACATATTTTATGGAGGAAACGATACCAAAAGGCTCATAAAAAAGGAAGGATTACCTCTTAGATATTTCAAGGTTCATAAGAGGTTCATAAAAAAATTGACGTAATACTGAATTACTGATATTCTTACTTTCATCAGTCTAGAAAGGCGAGATACTAAATGATCCTACAACTTAATAATCGCTCAACCATTACGATCCCTTTGGTAACACGAAGAGAATTGGGTATTGGGCCAGGTGATCCCTTGGAGGTATGGATCGAGAATGGTCGTTTGGTTCTTGTACCGGTATCCCCTGTTCCAAGGATGGCCAAATTGACTCCCAAAGGCGAACGGAAGGAACGCGTTGCCCAAAGAGAGATGCGGAAGGGTAAAATTCGTAAATATGCATCATCGCGGGATCTTTTGAAAGATTTGTTACCTTGACCATTGCTAGAACAGATATTTTTAAAAAAGACTTTTTGGCTTTGCCTCCTGAAGTCCAGAAGGCTACAGCCAAGCAGATTGCTCAACTCTTAATTGATCACTTCCACCCTTCTTTGAATTTAGAAGGGATCAAAGGACATCAGGGTTTGTTTTCTGCCCGAGTTAATCAAAGATACCGGATTTCCTTGAGCTTTCAAGGAAGTGATACCCTCTTATTAAGACGCGTTTTTGATCATGATGATCTCTATTGGAGGCCGTAGCTTGCATCTACTCAAACGGCACTAGGAGCTCAATACCAACATGCGATCTCGCAAGAATTCTGGAGCTAAGTCAGCTCCATTTTCCCAGACCAGAGTTTCTAGTTCCGGGTCTACTCGAAAAGATTTAAATCTTTTAATATTTTTTAATGGTTCAAACATCTCTCCATAGAGCTCGTCTTTTAAATCTACAATCCCTTCAGACCCATCATTGAGTCGCAACCAAATCATATATTTTTTTTTATATCTAGCTTTCACAATGTGTAAAATCATGCTTTTACTCCAAGGGTGGAATACAACGAAGAGGGCTCCTTTTTCTTGCCCGATCCCAATCATCCACCAACTCACTCACATGAATTTTTCTCCACGCATTCACCAATCCCAAAGCCCGCTTGGACAAAGATCCTTTAATAATTTTCCCGCTTTCGATCTCAATCACAGCCTCCTCACCACCATACTTGGCATGAAAATGAGGCGGAGCATGATCATTCCAATAAATCGCAATGAGAATTCCAAAAAACCTACTGATGATTGGCATGCGTTGATTTTACCATAAGAAGAGACAGACTTTTCAAAAAAAATTGAACTCTTCACATGCTTCGTTCCGTCATCTCCGTCGCTTCACGAAATTTTTCCATTTGATCATGCCAACGGCTTACATTTGCGAAGGGCGTAACCTGATGCTCGTCCACATCCACAAGCAATCCTTCCAACTCATCAGGTTTAAAACCATGCTGAAGCAATGCTCGGGTAATCGCTTCGGCATCCCCATAACAAATGGCAGCCATCACGGACACCATCTCCTGACCGTACATGAATTTGTCAAAGAGCCCTTGAATGGGTTCATATAAGTTCCTATTTTCGCGATGCCCCAGCAGCCACTTTTCTGCCTCCTTCCCGCGAAAAAGTTCCCTCACTTTTGTATCGATTGCAGATCTCGCATCTTGTTCATTCAAATCTGTCAGGAAAAGAACTCTATCTTGAGGAATTTGATGTTCCCTGCAAAGGGTATCAAACTCTTCTCGAGATCTTTTTCGTTCCACAAAAACCATTTTACGATTTCCTGTTTCGGATTCTTTAATAAATTCTGTCGGACTCAAACCTCCCAAACTTTGAACCGGTAAATCCATATCGGGGAATAGACAAACAGGTTTTTGATCTGCAGATGGTTTTAGAGCCGCTAAAAATTTTTTCTGAAAATGACGCAGCTTGGTTTTTAATCCAATCAGATAAGCGAGGGCCAAAGATAAATCTCTAGGCCGTGACATCTGAACGTGTGTGACACCCAGCGTCTGGGAATTCAGCTGAGCGGTCATTTCTCCTATTTCCATTTCGAATGACGCACCATTCATATCCTGTCTGATAGACCAAGTCACATCCCCACTAAAGTCGAGCGTAATCGAGCTTTGCTGAAATTCTCCTCTTTCTACCTTTCCTTCAAGCTCTTGCTCAATATTTTGAACTGTTTGACCCAACCCCTCCTCATCCAAAAGCCTCCTTGCCTCTAGCTCGAGAGAAAGTCTTTCAGTTTTTGCCTGATGAGCCTCTGCCTCTCTAATAAGATCCGGATGTTTGACTTGGATCATGAGTTCGACCAGTACAGCATCTAAAGTCTTAAGATCATTCTCTGAAAGCGATGTCTCTTTAGCAAATGAATGTGTCGCATCTCCCAAAGTCCAAAGAATGTCATAAACGGTATGGCTCTCCATCCATTCCCTTAAGGAAAGTCCCGCCGTTATGTTCTCCTGGGCCCAGGATTCAAAATTTTGAATTAAATTTTGTTTATGGAATTGAACAACGCCCTCTAAAATTCTAGACTTCAAAGGTTCATCTTCGGGCACCAAATGAAGATAAGCTGAAAAAATTTCTACTAAACCCTTTCGTTCATTGATGGCCCTAACAGCCGCCCGAACACTGGCCCAGGGGAAGGCGTCTCTTCCTTGATAATGACAAACCAAAAGGTCCGCTCGATACAACCATTTGTTTATCTCTGTAAAAAAGGCATTTGTCTCGTCAGGGTATAACGACCGAATCCCTGAAGTGTTATAGCCCGGGAAAGACAAGCCCGTTATAAGAAATTCTACAGAGGAGTAAACTTCATACTCTGGTTGAAACGGGATGGCCTCTTGATAAAGGCAGTATTGATTCTCACCAACACGTTGAATCACCAAATAAAGATCTTCATTCTGATTTTCAAAATAAATTTCCCCCCTCGGTAAATTTAAAAAGCAAACGCCTTGATGGGAAAGACGCTTTAACAATCTCTCCACCACCTCCTGTTGAGTCTGGGTCAATAAATAAAAAGGCTGAATGGCATTTCCAGATTCATCAACCCAATCGACCCCCTTCGCCAAAAACCTGCGTTCTACCCCTTCATCAGGTTTCTTTAAATGGTGTAAAGTCATGCTAAGCGAAATAAAATCAAAAGATTCTGCAGAACGATTCTGCATAAACGATTCACTCATTACATCATTTTGAGGAATTCTGGCGTCAAGATATGTCACCCCTTCTACATCCGTTTGTCCTCTCTCCCTAAAATCCGCACTGTTAAAAGCACTCTCTCTGATCTCTCCACTCTCTAGCGAATAACTGGGGAAAAAGGCATCTGTTCCTTCATAGCTAAAATGGGTCCCGGGCAAAGCCTCTTCAAAAGTTTTTCTCAAAAGATTGAGCGTGGGAGCCCCATAAGCCTTCGGGGCAGATCCAATGTCCAGCCAACGATAATGGTCTTTATGAGGTATCGACAAATGAAGTGAAGGAAGGTGAGTGGGAATCCATTCCGCTTCAACACCAAAGGGATTTGCATAAAGATGATACATGTCCAGTAAATATCGAAACTGAGGATTGATTTGGATAAACCGGACAATCGGCTCTCTTGAAAAAATATCTCTTCCTTCAAACATATTCACCACTGCAAGTGCAAGAGGCATGAAACGATGTTCTCCACTGGCATGCCAGGTCATGAATTTTAGAAAACGCACTATATTTTCTAAGACCTCTTTTCGCCGAGTCTCTGGCAAAGCAGCAACGATTGATAAAATCTTTCCTGCCTCTCGATGTCGTTCATCGTCATTAGCAAAATCCAACCCGAAAATAGCTGCAATTCCTTCTAAAATATTTTTCTCTTCAATCGTTTGGTGATTAATCTCCGTATAAATTCGTTTAATCTCAGTTAAGATATTCGTCCGACGCATAACACCTAAAAACAACTTCAAATGTCTCTCCAAATTCGCCTCTCGGGAAAACCTCTTGCCAGCCACTTGTCTCGCCCTTTGTCCCATCGTAACTCTTAAATTTGGATGACGGATTAATTCCTCAATTTTCCCTCTAAACGCTTCAACATTTCCAGACTCAACAATACAGCCTGTTTCTCCATCCACAACTGTTTCAGGCAATCCTCCCGATCGAGAAACAATAACGGGTTTTCCCATACTTTGAGCCTCTAAAGACACGAGACCAAATGTTTCCTCATTTTTTAATGGTTCATCTCGTCTGCTTGGCATGGCAACGATATCGGAAAGAAAATACCAATCTCTCATTTCTTCCGCACTCAAAGGGCCTAAAAGAACAATTAAAACACCCTCTTCACGCAAATGTTGAATTTTCTCATACAAAGACTCTCTGAACTGTCTATTGTAGTCGTCATCTCCGTCTCTCAGCATATCCTCCGTGAAACCCGCAATGACAACAGCCGCATTCCTCTTTAAATCATTTGATAAGCCCAATATGGCATCGAGCACGACGTCATATCCTTTCCGTTCCACTGGACGGCCCGACATCAAAATAACTGTCTTACCGGACAAAGAATGATTTACTCTCAAGTCATCTGTTTTGGTAGTAGTCACATAACGAGGATCGTAAAAACTTAAATCAGCAACAGGATAAAGGCACTCCACTTCAACACCAAAGTCCTTCTGAAATCTTTTTTGAACAGACTCACTAACCGTCAGAGCTAAATCAGCTTTCTTAAGAATATTTACCGTATTCGGAGAGAAAAATCTTGAATCACCAACCAAATCTTCTGGGACTCGATCTAACAAACGCCAGGGCCCTGAGTGAAATTCTTGGATCACAGGTATTTTATTTTGTTTTCCGAACGCATTAAAAGCATTCCCTGCATAGTGAAAAGAAGATTCACTCACAATGAGATCTACTTTACCCTCTTCTTGTAAAATTTTCCTTAACAAGCCATTGACTTCATCTGCAAGATCTTGCCCTGGCTCATTATTCTGACGAGTCATATGAATTTGAACAACGCCTTCCAATTCCGATGAAACGACGACTTTACCCCCATCCCGTTTCAATAATGGAGACACCCTTTGACCACCACCCAGAACAATCACATGGATTTTGAGTCCTTTAATCTCTTGAGCCAATAATAAAAGCAGATGATCCATATAGGTCGATACCCCATTCATCTCCAAATACCCAGGGGCATAAAAAACAAGCACTTTTCCCGAAAATGCCTCTTTGAGTTGAGATAAGTTCTCTGTTGTTGAAGCTTCCCCCTGTGTAACAGTAATCGAACCCTCTGGACTTGTTTGGGAACCTTGGTCATCGTTCGCATCATCCCCTAACACCCCCTTCTGATAAAGGGCCCCTGTGACCGTTACCCAATGATTAGAGACAATGTGGGCAATCAGGCCCATGGCCAAAACCGGCCAGAGGCGAAGTATATTTGAAAAAAGGTTTGATACAACACTCGTCGGTTGAATATCCGGAAGAAGACCAGCAAGGGCAATGTCAGGTTGAATTAACGAAGTTAATATCAGCAACCCCATGCCCACTACTAAAAAAATCGCTGCTCTTTGACTCTTTCCCTTGACTTGCCTAAGCATCTGTCCTACGATTCCTGCCATGGAAGAAAATAAATCTGAAAATGATTCCGTAATGAAATCAAGCCACGTGGCTGTCATTCTTGAAGACCTTCGAGGCCAATTTAAGGTTTTTGGAGAAGGGTTATCCGGACTTCGTGAAAAGACAGAGGAAGGCTTCGCAAGAATCGATAAAAAGTTCGACCGTATCGAAAATGAGCTTGCTAATTTTCGCGTTCGTGTGCGCGGAGTTGAAGACGGCAATGCACGTATAGAGACCAAAGTCGATAAGATCGAAACCCGACTAGAGAAGGTTGAGACCAAGGTTGATAAGATCGAAATCAGGCTAGGGAAGATCGAAACCCGACTAGAGAAGGGTGAAATCAAGGTAGAAAAGATTTCAGAAAGTAACGTCCGAATTGAGGCCGATCTTAGGATCATCAAAAATCTTGTCAAAGTGAAGGTTGATTTGGAAGAATATAAAATTCTGGAAGATCGTGTTGCCCTTCTTGAATCAAAATTTGCTGCTCTAGCGAGATAACGCGCTCCATACAAATTCCACACCAAATAAAAAGTTATCCCAACCACCAAAATCATCTCCCACGATGAGAGCCCTGTACGGAAAAATCCAAGAAGTGAGACCAGAGAAATCAAGGTTGGAATGAAAATTCTTCTGAAGCTAGATGAAAAACCGCTCGAAGCTCGAGGCTCAAAGCTCGAGGTAAATACTTCTTCGGTTCTTTGCTTTTCCCTCGAGCTTCGAGCCTCCAGCTCATTTTTAGCTTCTAGCCGCCTTTCATGCCCCCACACAAACACCACTCTCAAGACGGCGTAGAGCACAGGACTTCCTAAAGATAAGGCCCAAATAAAAATTTCTTCGATAAAAGGAACAACAAAATCTTCTTTAAAATCTCGACTCAAAGACTTTCGTCCAAGAACATTTACCCAAAACCAGTCGAGAGGTCGAGTAACCTGAGACGCCAGCCAATAGGAAGGAAGAAGAACGCCTTTGCCAGAAGAGAAAGAACCTAAAGCAGGATCAACATAGCGACTTATAAATGCTTTTAACTCTTGCACTTTAAACAGAGGTTTTTCAGAAAGTTTTCGGGCTTGAATCTCATTAATATAGTGATTGAGCCAAACTTTTGCTAATTCTAGTCCCTCCTTATTGCCATGTTTTTTCATCATCTCTAGCAAAAATCCTTGCATGACCCCTGTTCGAAGAATGGCATCATGCCCCTGGCCAAGACTTTCATGTCGATAGCCCTTCTCACCTTCCCTCAACGAGCCAAGCCAGTGTAAATTAAAATAGTAATCAAGAAAGTGAGATGGATCGATCCCTCTTTTAGTTCCCCGCCATGTGATGAGAGAGAATTTCATTTCCCGACCCGAAATAACAGAAGCTCTCCCTTGTGCCGCTGTCAAATCTCGAACATCCACTCCCACATCTCCTGCATTAATTCTAAAGCCATCAATCAGGGTTTGAGCCTCAGGATTATAGTAACGAACCAAAAACCGTCCCATGGCCGCAAGGGTATTGATCATATCTCCAGGCTCAACAAAAGCGCCCCACTTTCCAGGCAAACTTGTATTAACGAGTAAATATCCAGGAGGGATTCGATTTGCCCAAGCATGATGAGGCGAAATATACTGAATCTCATCCCGACCATTGATGAATCGACTCGTGTAGGCGCTCACTTTTCCTTCCTGAGTCTCGACCTCTCCATCACGCAAAACCTCGACCAATTCTGCATCCCCGCGATGGCTTAAAAGGGCTTGATACTCACTCGATGTAACACGTGATTTTTCTTGTGCGTCTCTGGCCATGACCATCACCAAAGGAATCACTTCCTTCGTTTGTTTTAAAGTTGTCAAAATAAAATAAATATTCTGATAAACCCCCTCTTGAAGGCGAATGACTTGAACAGGAAATTCAATATCATCTAAAGAAAGTTTACGCCCTCCCAATTCATCCTGAAGAGAATCGAGCAAAATATTTCCCTCTCCCGTTTCAAGATTCTTCATCAACAGAGCCTCAACCGCATTTCTTGATTGTGCCAATGTCAAATCATTGCGATCCCGAGGCACATCCCACTGATCTCCCTGCCGCCACTGACCCGCTCGATAGAGGTCATAATGGCAAATCCTACCCCCTTGAGCCATCGAGGCATTGTCCGGCATTTTCTCCATCGCTTGAGATAATCTTTGATAGATCTCAAGCGTCTGAGAGAAAGTGGAGGGCATTTTGGTTTTGAGTATATTCAGCTTTGATTGATAACGCTCAAGCAAAGTCCGATCCTGCAAAATCACAAAATTGACTGCTGTTAGAAATAAGAGTTGGTCTACTTGACTCTGAATCGCCCCTTCAATAAGTTTTCCAAGTGTCCCGATCTCCTCGGAAAGCAAGGCCTGTCTCACTTCTTCTGTGATACGCTGATGCACATTTTCTCGTCGAACCACAAGAGGTTGAAGAGTAGAGGCTGCAGGCAAAGCAGTTTCACCAGACAAAATATGCGCCTCAATAAACCTCCTCAACGCCTTGCCCAGGGGATTTTTGCCTTCGCGATTGAAAATTTTATCTGTGAGCTGGATAATCTGAGGATGCGTAAGACGGGTTCTTTCCAAGGCCTCATGAAGGGTCGCTTCATCCACCAGATCCGAAATGCCAGTGCTCTTTTCCTCCGCCTCAAGAAACTGCATCAGATTGACCGCCAAAGCGCTTTCAGAGCCCAAGAAATATTTTTCTCTGCTCAAGACCCGAGCCTCAAACCATTTGAAAGCCTCTCGAGGATTTTGAAGAGCCGCCAAGACCTTTACTATTTCATCGTTTTCAATTCCTTGCTGAACCAATGTGCTCCAAATCTCACTTCCAAGGCGCCCAGCCAAAGCCCTCGAGCGTTCTTCCACAAGCGTTACAACAGGCTCATGGGAACTTCTCACCTTGTCACTTTGCTCTTCAATTTCTCTTCGCCACTGGGCTTCTTCGTCAGGCGTAACCTCTGGGCCAATGATGTTGCCTGAAGATGGCTCTTCTTCACTTAAGGCGAGTGACGGAGATTGGGAAGTTTGAAGTTGCCACACAATTTTAGAAGATCCATCACCATTCGTCGTTAACACCTGACTCCCATCTTCAGAAAACTTAGCAGAGCGCACCCAATTTTTTCCTCCATAAAAAGTCTCAAGGAGCTCTCTTGTTTCAACATTCCATACTTGACCACTCCAATATCGAGTTCGCTCTAGGTAATAGTTATATTGATCACCCCCCCAGCTTGTTTCAGTTCTATCAAAACGCATTGTTAATACTGTACGTCCATCAGGGGAAACAAGAATATGAACAAGTTTTTTGCCCATGTATTCCCTATAACGCTTGATAATGCGTTCCTTTGCTTCTTCGGTTAATAGAGAATCAGGAGATCGAGGAGTCGTGGTACCTAAAGGAGCGTCTGACGCTGTCGAAGTTACACTTCCTTTTTTCCCCCTCTTTCGAGAAGGACTTGACGGAGGTGTGACTGTTGCTCCAGCAGAGTCAGCTGTTATCGTTGTCGTGGTCGAATCAGCCCCTGAGCCCGTTTCATCTCGCACAGGTTCAGGGACTATGACTACTTTTGGAGCTTCCGTACATTCCATCCTCAACCAATATGTCACTTCATTCTCCCCTTCTGTAAAGCCCAACTGACACCCTGGAATAGATGCCATTTGTGCCTTGAGTTCGAGTAGTTTATTCCTGACATTGGATTCTCCTGATTCTCTGAGACGAAGGGCCTCCTGTCTTGCAGCTTCAATGTCTGGATATTCACCGGTGAGATGTGTTTTTAAGAATTTCTCTTCGTTGGCAGACATTCTTCCTTCTCTGACAATCTGAATATTAAAGTGGCCTTCTTTTAATTCACTTCCCAGTTCAATGAATCGGCCTGGGTTGTGGGTTTTGGCGATGCGGACAAATTCATTGAGCCAGTCTTTTGCGATGGGTCTTTGTTCTTCTGGTAGAGGGAGAGCTTGTGTGAATGGGGTGATGGCTGCATCTTTTAGTTGGGGGTCGTTGTGGTTTGAACGCTGCCTTTGTTGAGGGGGTGCAGGTAAAGGGGTTCTGGCCCAGAAGCAGCCATATTGTCCATTCATCTGATCGGTTTTGGGAGCGGTTCTTTCAGAGTCGATGAGATTTGAAAGCACGGCTGGCTCCACCCCATCATTCTGAGAATCCACTGTTTGGCCGACGAGTCCCATGATCTTCTGAAAGATGGGAGCGACAGCTTGAGAAGCTGATAATCGATTGTCTGAAGGGGGCGCAGGGTCGAAGGTGAATTGAAAGCCTCTTTCTGGGTTGATGTCTATGTGGAAGGTTCCGCCATTGAGAATGTGGCCTTGAGCCATTTCTTCGAGGATTCTGTTGCTTAAGGGGTCTCTGATCTCCTGTTCGATGAGTCGTCGTAAGGGCCGTGCCCCATTGATGATGTCATAGCCTCTTTGAGCGAGGGTTTCATAGACGTTATCCGCGACTTCGACTTTGAATTTGTTTTCTGTGAAGTCACTGAGTTCCCGTTTTAAGAGGATGCGAGCAATTTGTCTTATGTTTTCAGGGGTGATGACGTTGCAGGCGATGATGTGGTCGATGCGGTTGATGATTTCAGGTTTGTATTTGGCTCTGATGCTGGTTTCTACGGTTTGGGCAATGAGGTCGTTCATTTGGGTAATAATAGCTTGTGTTGCCTCTTCTGTTTCTGCGGTTTTAAGTTCTTCAGCCAGGGTTCGTAATGGACCTTGTATTTTCTCCATGCCAATGTTGGAGGTCATGATGATGAGGGTGTTTTTGAAGTCGACGGTGTTCCCTTGGCCGTCGGTGAGTTTTCCTTCGTCGAAGACTTGCATGAGGGTGGTAAGGACGTCCGAATGGGCTTTTTCGATTTCATCAAAGAGGAGAACGGAATAAGGACGTTTGCGGACGGCTTCGGTGAGTTGGCCGCCTTCTTGGAATCCCACATAACCCGGTGGGGAGCCGATGAGTCTGGATTTTTGATGGGATTCTTGGTATTCACTCATATTGAAGACCGTTAAGGCCTGGTCGCTGTCAAAGAGGAATTGAGCTAAGGCTTTAGCCAGTTCTGTTTTGCCTACGCCTGTGGGGCCGGCCATGAAGAAGACGCCCATGGGACGTTTGCGCTCACCGGGGATAGCCCGGGCACGACGAATGGCTTGAGCGACGGCTTTGATGGCGTCTTCTTGGCCTACGACTCTTTTATGGAGTTCTCCTTCGATGTTCAAATATTTGGCTGCGTCGTCTTGGTCTAAGGCACCGACGGCCATGCCGGTCATGTCGGCTAAATATTCCTGGACGTCGGCTTGGGTGATGCGGATGTCTTTTCTTAAATTGGATAATCGGCTCAAAATAGTATGGTAAGCCTCGAGTATGCCGATCATTTGGTTATGGACTTCGATGACGGTGGGGTCGGTGTCTGGAACTCCTTCTTTTTTAAGGTCGATGTATTCGTTAATGACGCTGTGGAGACGGTTGAGGAAGTCTTCTTTAGTCATTTCTAGACTGTTCCTTCGGGCGTTGACTCGGCCCATGGTTCCTTCTAAGACGTCAATGGCTTTGCGGGGTTGGGATTTTTCAGAGAGATAGCGTTGGGCGCATTTGACAGCGGCTTTAATGGTAGCACGATCTATTTTGAGTGAGAATTTTCCTTCTAAGTAGGTTTTGGCGCCCGTAAGAATGGTTTCTGTTTCCTGGACACTGGGTTCAGGGACAGAAACTTTGGTAAACCTGTCTTCGAAGGGTTTGTCTTGTTCGATGTAGGCTTTGTATTCAGGGTCTGTCGTGGCCCCAATCACAGTGACTCGCCCTTTTTCCAGGATGGGCTTTAAGAGGTCTGCGATTCGGGTGTCAATGCTGTTGCTGGGCCCTTTCAATAGGAAATGGATTTCATCGATGAAGAGAATGACGTTGTTGTTGGTTTTTTCAAGGAGTGGGATCAGTGTTTTGAGGTTGTCTGACATCTCTGAGAGGGTGCTTCCTAAAGCACCCGCTTTAAGGGCAATGATTCTCCTACCCTTTAAAGGGCCATCGAGGTTGTTTCGGGCAAGTTTCAAAGAGACGAGTTCGACGAGGGCTGTTTTACCGACTCCTCTGGGGCCGACAAGAACTAAGCTGTTTTTGATTCTTACTGGAGTGGCCAGACGAGCCATGATGCGGCCGATTTCTTCAGAGCGCCCCACCAATGGGCGAGCGCTGTCAGCTTCAAGAGCGAGGTCATAGGTATAGTCTTTTAATACCTGCCACTCTTTTTTCTTTTGACCATTGCCTAAATCGACATCTGCGTTCAGTCCTATTCTCTTCAAGTAATCATCCAGGGGCTCCATCGGAGACTCACCTACAGAGAGTCGAAGGAATGGGACACCGAGGAGATATCCTAAAAGACCTGCAACTACGGTAAACAATAAGGAAGCAATCGAAGATCTCCCATTGATCATCGAAGCCCCCCATGGTACTATTTTGATAAAGGAGGCTTTAAAATGTCCGCGAAACTGCAAGAGCTGACGGAATTGATGGGAGAATTGGAGCCTAAAAGTCTTTCTCGACGAAGTAGAAATGTTGCCAAAGCGCTCTTGGGTAGCTGCCGCGGCCTCATCACGCCTCGAGGTAAGTCCTCTACCCGGTGGATCCGACAAGAACGTTCCTCCCTCCACAGCAAGGTGAGATAGTTCTGTGCCCTCATTACCAACACTCATTCTCGATACAGATGTCATTGTCAACTGGCTATCGGAAGAGCTTGAAACAGGAACAGGTCGAGAGTTATGGAAAGCCCCATTTGACATTATCTCTAAAGCAGAAGAAGGTCGCTCTAGTGTACTCATTTGTCTTACAACTCTGTTAGAGCTTAGATTTCTCTTGAGGAGAAAGAAACGGCTGAGTGACGCTTCGATTCGGTCTATTATTAATCGAATGTTCCAAATTATTTCGGTCAATGTTCCTGACAAAACTGAATTGCTCAGGGCCAACCATCTCCAGAGCCTCCATCCTTTGGACCCGTTTGACGCAATACTGCTCGCTTGCGCCATGTCGTCTGAAGAAGCTATTCTTGTTTCTCGTGACAAGCCACTCCTTCGCATTGCATCTGAATTCCTTGAAGCACTTAACCCTGAAGATGCCCTCGCCAAAATTTCAAAGTCTTGAATAGCATCAATGCTAAGACGAAAAACCGGAGAGCCAAAAATCCATCCTAAGAGGCCTGTCCCTATGGCTAATAACACAGAACCAATTTTGAGGATGTGTTGAGCATGTGTATGCTCTCCTTTTCCATCGCCATGAGAATGGGTGTGAGCGGGTTTCATCACTATGCTTGAGGTAGGGCCTCCTTCATTTGAGGATTGAAGAAGTTCGAGGATTTTAAATTCATCGAGCCAATTCCCAATGGCTTCTACGACGCTTACTCCGTCAGGGAGCCTACACTCTTCTATAAGTTTTCTTACAGTGGCTTCATCATCGGCCCCCATTTTTCCCATTTCACGCAGTTTTTCAATCAGCCTGGGCGTTAAGGCCTCACGAAAGCGCTCTTGAGTATAAGCACCGCTATTGATCATTTCATCCAGGGCCTCAGGGACGGCATGGGAAGCAGCATGTTCTGCGTCTTCTGAGTCTAAGTTGCTTTTGATGTCGGGATTCTTTTCGGCATCTTGAGCAAGTTGCCGCCCGATCCGGCCTAAGATCTGAGTCAATTTCTTCGCCGCTTCGTCTAGTTTTTTCTGAATAAATTCTTCCTTCATGAGAATATTGGCTTGAATCTCTTTAAAAGGCTTACCGTAATGCTGTTCCAGCTCTTTTTGAAAAAGTTTAATAAAAAGGTCCCGCGTCTTAGGATCAGCCGTTTTTAATCGATCCGCCAGAAATTCACGTAAGGGTCTTTCCTCACACCAGCCCAGGGCACCAAAACCAAAGAATGCAGATATGGGAGACGTCATTGCGAGGAGCGAGAGCTCCGAAGCAATCCCAGCTTTGCGCAAAACAGAGATGGCTTCGTCGGCTTCACCTCCCTGCAATGACGGCCAAACATAGCTTCCATCCAAAGACGGAAGAGGCAAAAGATTCACCAACCCTAAAGCCAAATTAATTTTGACTCCCCAAATAAGCGGGCCCATTAAAAATCCAAAAGGCCCAACGGCATTAGCGGCAAGGGCCCCTACCGCAAAGACCACGGCCAAAATTAAATTACTCACCGGCCCCGCAAGCGCTACTTTCTTCATCGAAGATTCTGAGAGCCGCCAAGAAGAAATAGGAACGGGCTTTAACCACCCGATCGGAATCCCGATCAAAAGCGTAGACGCTAAAAAAGAAATCGTCCCCCAAAAATCTAAATGCCTCCAAAACCTGAGCAACGTCAATCGCCCCGCCTCCTCAGCCGTCCGATCCCCCAACCTCGCCGCCAGCCATCCATGGGCATATTCATGAAGAATCGCGGAGAAGAGAATAATTGCTATCAATGGAACAGCACTTCCTAAAAGGCCAGGGTTGGCCACAAATACAGCGGCAAAAGGAATGCACAAAAAGACATAAATATTCTTGACTTGCCCCGGACTTGATTCTATGATTTTTCTCATGAATGAGAAAAAGACTCCAAAACCTATTCCTACTCCAGAAGAAGCCCAGCGATACAACTCCGTTATTATTGAGGAGATGAGAAGCCAATTTAAGGTTTTTGGCGAAGGATTAACCGGTTTTAGAAAAGAAACGAATGCACGATTTGACAGACTCGAAGAAGTCGTTATGGATACGCGTGAACGTGTCTCTAGGGTAGAGAATAGACTCACCAAAGTTGAAGAGAGCAACGCTCGCATTGAATCTGACATTCGCCTCATCAAAAACCAAATCAAAGTCAAGGTGGATTTAGAAGAATTTAAAGTACTTGAAAATCGGCTTGTGATCGTTGAAAAAAGACTGGCTGCCCTTCCCATCTCCGCTTGATTAGCGCTATTTGAAACTCTTCTGGAACCCCCTATACTGCGTATCAAGCCATCCACATCCCCCACATATCCTCCTAATTCCAAGGCTCTTCTAAGGTAAATTTCTATTGAATGAGCCGTTTGTGCGTGACTCAGGAAAAATCGCATCTGATCTTGCGTGAGCGTAGTCACGCGTTCAAGCCAAAGAAGAGGGTTTTTCTGCAATTCATCGGAAACTTCCGAACGATTTTCCTTTCCCGCTTTCCTCTCTATTTCTCGAATAACCCCTTCTAAATCTCTCGCCACCTCCTCCCAATTTTCTAAATTAAGTTCTCGGGCCAAAACCTCTTGATCCCTTTGCCATTGATCAAATTGGAGAGCCGTAAGCCCCGCAGCAAAAGCAGCCTCTTCTCCCAACGAGCGTATTTCCTCAAGAAAATGAAGCCTCGCGATTTTCTGAAGGGTCGGAAGTGAGGCTTCTTTTAAAGCATCAGGAGCGCCCGAAATAAATCCAAATTGCTCTTTCATCTTCCTAAAATAGGCGCTGCGATCGTCATGACCCGTCATACGAGGGGCAATGACCCAATAACCGATCTTGGCCTCTTTCAATTTCTTCGTGATCCCCTCCGTATGAAACCCACCCACCACAAGCGCTGCACAGGGAAGTTTCTTTTCCTGAATTAATTTAAGAGATTTTTCGAACATGATTTTGTCTCGTTTTAGAACTTGAGTGTAGAATTTTTGGGAGAGGTTAAAGATTTCTCCAAAATCAGGAGATTCATAGTCTATTGCTTCCTTTTTAGCTAATTCGCCAAGTTGAATTAGAAAATCTCCGATAAAGTCGTTCGGGCCTGCTTGGCTCGAGGCTCGAGGATAATACTTTGCTCGAGGCTCGAAGCTCGAGGCTCGAAGTAAATGCTTCTCCAGTTTTTGCTTTTGCCTCGAGCCTCGAGCTTCGAGCCGTTTTATGTCTTCCCTACTTCCTTCCATCGCAATCACACGCCTGAGTAGGTCATAGTCTTTTTCTAACGCCAGCAGCTCTTTCGCCTGAGGCGTTGTCGCCAAATTTTCAACGAGTTCTCCTTCGAGGTTTTTAATTTCTTCATCCAACTTCTCCCAAGAGATTTGTTTTAGGAGAGACATTTGTTGAATAAGGAGTTGAAGATTGGGATATGGAGCTGATTTCTCGACAGGCTCGAAACGTTTATTAATTCTGTTATTGGAGTGCTTCTCGACTGCGCCTCTCGCTCCACTATCGTTTCTCGACGCGTTTCGACTAATGTCGAAACTTGCTTGAAAACTAAATTTATTGTTCGAGCGTAGTCGAGAACCTTCCTTCGCGTCCTCTACCTCCTCCTGGCCCCTCCTTGTGGTTTGCGCCGTGTTAGGCTCCAACCACTTCCTCGTCCACCCGCTACGGCGGGTACCCGGACTTGGTCGCAAGGAAGGGAGATTATTTCCCTCTAGCTTCGAGCCTCGAGCCTCGAGCATTCCTAAGTACTTGCTTAGGAACAAATAATGCTCTTCATCACTGGTTCTGCCCAGCCGATGCTCTAAGATATTTCTCAAAACTTCATTGAGTTCTTCTTTTGGAAGCTTCTTCTCTAGTTCAGATAAAAATAAGAGGTATTCAGACTCAATTTTTGATGCGTCCGTTTTCTTTTCGAGTGCTTGGAGTCGAAGGTAGAAATCAAGCTGGGGGTAGTTTTGGCTCGAAGCTCGAGGCTCAAGGCTCGAGGAGGAAAGAGGAAGAGATTTATTTTCTACATTTTCAGTTTTTCCTTTTGTCTTTGCTTTTGCCTCGAGCTTCGAGCCTCGAGCCTTCAGCCCGTTTTCCGCTTCTAGCTGCTTTACATATTCCCCCATCTCTATCTTATGCTCCCTATACTTCTCCCTTTCTTCAATGAGCTCTATCAATTCCTTTGGATAAATTTTTTCGGACAAACCCCTAAATATATCATCTAAACCCTGCCAGACATGCTCTTGTAAATTCCTCTCCTTCAAAAGCTCCCCCATCGCCCTTAAATTCTCGACATAATCAGACAGTTCTTCCACCCCCACTCCCTTAACCTTTTTTGGCCCTTCCTTAACGAGAAAAGTCTCCACCCCATCGAGTTCATTTTTATCCAAGAATTTTTTGAGAAGAGAAGCTAAAACCCTCTGATCTGGGAAAGACCAGAAAAAGGACATGTCCATTTCACCATCAGCAGCCTCACAAAATATATGAAATGGTTTAAAATTCTCAGATACGGCTCTAACTTTGAGATTGTTTTGGCTCGAAGCTCGCCCGCCTCGCCTGACTCGTTCGTCAGACGAGTCGCCGCCTTTGGCGAGCCTCGCCCTTTGGCGGGAGGTGGGAGGCTCAAGGCTCGAGGTAAATACTTCTGCTTTCTTTGCTTTTGCCTCGAGCTTCCAGCTTCGAGCCTCGAGCCCGTTTTTTTCTTCGAGCTTCGAGCCTCGAGCCTCTAGCTGCTTTTGTAAAATTTTCAACATCCTCTGAATATTCTCTTGCGCCTGAGAATTACAATGAATATCTTCAATAATGAAGAGATGAGGTGCTCCGGGGACATAGAATTGATCGGTCACTTCCCCTATTTCATGGGGAATACGCATCTCCTCCAAAACTGAACTTAAATCGAGGGATTTGCGATCCACAGGATTAAACTCATTTACAGAAGTGACTGCTTTCAAATGAGTTGCGAATTGAGTATTCTGGCCAACAGAATAAGAAATGTCATAAAAGAGGAAGGAAAAACAAACGCACAAACTAATCAATGAACGCATAAACCTGACAAGCATGACAACCCCTCTCGATCTTGAAAAAATCAATAATGACTGCAAGCTTACATAAGTAAAGACACTTTGGGGACTAGAAATGTAAAAATAAAAATTTAGAAATTTCCATCTCACAATTGATAAAGGAAGGTTTCTTATAGAATAACCAGCTATTCCTTCAAGCCCTTACATAATGATTTCCTCTACTTTATGGAACTGTTGCAAAATGTAAGCTTTACCGTTCGAGCGCAGTCGAGAACAAATGTTTTGAGCTCGAACTTCTCGATTCGGCTCGAAATCTTCGACTTCTCGAGACTCGGCTCGAAGAATAACGGGTGATGCACATTTTGCAACAGAGCCTTTATGAACTAAAAGTAACTGTTTTTATATACCTTTAGTTCACATTGTTTTCCAATCTCCCTTTCACCCCACCTTAACAAGCCCCAACGTCACATCATCGGTTTGGGGCTGATCTTGGATGAATTCTGTTACTTGCTTTAAAAGTTTTTGGAGAATCACTTTCGCCTTCTCGTGTGAGGCCTCTTTGAGGACATTTTCGATGGCAGGTATAAAATAATGCTCGAAAGTTTGATGAAAAGCATTTCGAGCATGAAGGGCTCCATCCGTGTAAAAGAAAATTTTATCTCCTTTTTTTAATTCTATATTTTTTTCTTCAATCATATTTTCAGAATCCCAATCAGAGACCCCTAATGCAACACCCTTGGTAGTTAATTGAATCTTTTCCTTTCCTTCATCCCTCATGATTAAAAGAGGTAAATGCCCAGCTCTCGCAAAAGAAAGAACATCATTCTTAACATCTAAAAAAACAATATTGCAACTGATCAACATATCTTTTTTCAAGTTCTTCAAAAGCCATTGATTAAGTGTGTTAAGTAATTCCTTCGGCGATAAAGCCCCTTTTATTTTGGTCTTAAGCATTAAACGAAACATCGCCATCGCAAGCGCTCCCGAAATACCCTTGCCGCTCACATCCGCCAAGACCAAGGCCAATCGATAATCATCGACCCAATACCAGTCATAATAATCATTCCCGACTTCTTTTGCAGCCCAGCGGCAAAATGAAAAATCAAATCCTGGAATTTCTGGAAATTCTTTTGGAAGTAAAGCCTGATGAATTTGATCAATGGCTTCAGATTCATATTTCACATTCTGCCCTTCTCCATAAATCTTTTGATACTGCCGCACTTGAGAAAGACTCACCGCCACTTGTGCCGCAAATCCGCTCAAAAAACGCAAATCATCTTCTTCAAATTGACCCATTTTAAAAAGCGTATCGCAATAGATCATCCCTAGAACATTTTTCTTTAAAATAATCGGAACACAAATCGCTGATTTGATCCCATGAATCTGTACGGTTTGCGATTTTCGAAATCTTTCATCCTGACCTGCATGCACACAAAGAACGCCCACCCCTTCACGAAGAACGGTATCCAAAATTTCCTTACTGATCTCCAAAGGATAATATCCAGCCCGATCCGTTCCACGTCGAATGCTCCGGGGAACAAATTCTTGAGTCTTTTCATCACAGCAAAGAATGACATAGCGGTCTGCAGAAATAACTTCTCCTATCAAGTCCAAAATTTTATAAATCAAAAAATCCTCTTCTAAAATAGAATTTAAAATAGAGCTTGCCCGATAAAAAAGTGAAAGATTTTTTTCTGTTTTTTTGATGAGTTCTAAATCTGAAAAAGAAGGTTCAAATTCAAGATAAGAAGAAAGATCCTGACTCGGAAAGATTTGAGCAATCGGCGGAGAAATTAATTTTTTGGTAACGACTTCCAAAGGGTTTTCTCTTTCTTCATGAGATAACGCAAGGGCACTCGAAAATTTTAGAAGCGTCCCTCCCAAAAGAATTTCATCCCCCTCTTTGAGCACATACCGATTAATAAATATGCCATTGACATATGTCCCATTAACGGCATCTAGATTTCGAAGAATGTAGGAGCCTTCATCCTTGCTAATTTGGGCATGAAACTCTGAGACGCGCAGATCATGAAGAACCCATTGATTGCTCTTATCTCGCCCAATGGAAACCCCCTCATGAATAGGATAGACCTGTCCTTCTTCAACACCATGAATAACAATGAGATTCATGAGTTATCCATTTTCAATTTTAAATTATCAATTTGTTTTAGATAGCCAATCGCCACAACTTATTCTACAATCTTTTTCCAAAATCTAATGTAACCCAAGAACAGAGATAGGAAAATGGAATTCGACGCAAGATCTTGGCCATCTTGTCCTTCAGAAAGCCTCGACAGACACCTCTCAGTGTATGCCTACGTTTTCTTCAGGCCAATCTAGCTCAAGCTTTTGCGTCTCGGTTCTCATTTCCTATCTCTGTCCTTGGGTACGAATGAATCATGATCGCATTTCATAAAGAAATTCTAAAGAACTATGATCGGGCCTCTAAACGAGAATGGGTCGTCACCAATGGCCTGGGCGGTTACGCCTCTTCGACCATCTGTGGCGCCAATACTCGCCGATATCACGGCCTCCTGGTTGCAAGTATAGAGCCCCCCACCAACCGCATGGTCATTCTCTCTAAAGTAGAGGAAACCATTCACATCGATGGAAAATCCTATGATCTTTCTTGCAACAAATTTCCTGAAACCATTCATCCGATGGGTCATCAACATTTAGAACTTTTTTCTTTTGAATTCTACCCCAAATTCATTTACTCCGTTGATGGGGTTCGACTCGAAAAAAATGTTTATATGATTTTTGAAAAGAATGCGACAATTATTTTTTATCGCCTGCTTGAGAGTCCTAAACCGATTAAACTCAGTCTCATGAGTTTTGTGGCTTGTCGAAGATTCCATGAACTCACCCATGAGAATCCTTTCTTTAATCCCAAAGTCGAATGTCAAGAGGGCCTACTCAGACTGAAGCCCTACAAAAATGCCCCGATGATTCATTTCTTTTTTAGCCCTGCGCAATTTGCCGATAACCCATTATGGTATCAAAATTTTGAATATGAAAAGGAATACCGTCGAGGCCTGGATTATCGTGAAGATTTATTTACCCCTGGCGACTTAACGTTTGACATCGCTCCGGGAGGCTCCTGTTTCCTGATTGTTTCAACCGACGAGCTTTCATCCTCAGATCTTCTTCAGGCAGAATTTAAAGAAACAGAACGAAAAAAACTGATTCTAAAAAATTGCAATAAAGACGATAAGCTTGCCTTTTCCCTCTTCTTGGCGGCAGATACTTTTCTTGTCCAAAGAGGAGAAAAAGGTTCTGCCTCTGTCATTGGGGGATATCACTGGTTTAGTGATTGGGGGCGTGACACCATGATCAGCCTTCCCGGACTTACCTTAGCGACAGGTCGATTTGACCTTGCAAAAAGCATTCTCACCACCTATTCAAAATATTGTTCACAGGGAATGCTCCCGAACCGATTTCCTGATGAAGGAAAAGAGCCTGACTACAACACCGTCGATGCAACCCTGTGGTTTTTTAATGCGATCTACCAATATTTTCTTTATACCGGCGATGAAATTTTTATTCGCTCGACGCTTTTTCCTGTTCTTAAAGATATGATTCACTGGCATGAACAGGGAACCCGCTATCAAATTCACGTGGAAGAGGACGGTCTTCTTTTTGCAGGAGAAAAAGGCAGCCAATTGACTTGGATGGATGCAAAAATTGGTGACAATGTCATCACTCCCCGTGTAGGGAAAGCCGTTGAAGTGAACGCCCTTTGGTATAACGCCCTCAAAATCATGGAATTTTTTTCCGATCGATTTGGTTTTCTCCCACTCAGAGACCATTATAGCTCAATGGCCGACCTGGCAAAAAAAAGTTTTAACCACCTCTTTTGGAATCCCGAACTCGAATGCCTCTATGATGTTATTCAAGAAAATCAGGGAGATCCGTCGATTCGCCCCAATCAAATTTTTTCAATCAGCCTTCCCTTCCCTATTCTTAAAACAGAGCACCATCGTCCCGTTTTAAAAATCATTGAACAAGAACTCCTCACCCCTTATGGGCTTCGAAGTCTCTCCCCTCAAAATCCAAAATACACAGGAAAATATTCCGGTAACGCCATTGTCCGTGACAAATCTTATCATCAAGGAACCGTTTGGCCCTGGCTCTTGGGGCCCTATGTTACTTCTTTTTTAAAAGTCCATGGTCGTACGGGCCGCACCCTTGATAAAGTCAAAGAAATGCTTGAACCTTTTCGGGATCATCTTTATGAAAATGGCATTGGAACCATCTCCGAACTCTTTGATGGAGACGCACCCCATGAGCCCAATGGATGCATTTCTCAGGCCTGGAGTGTTGCAGAAATTTTGAGAGTCGTTGTGGAAGAACTGAAATAAAGCCTATTTCGAATCTCGGATTTCGAATTTCGAATTGAAAAACAAAATGAATTCTCAAGAGTTAAAAACGAGGACTAAACTGTTTGGACTTAAAATCATTCTTTTGGTTGAAAAATTGCCACGTTCAAAAACATTGGATATTATAAATCGTCAACTTCTACGCTCTGCAACATCCATCGGGGCAAATTATAGAGCTGCATGTCGTGCAAGATCCAAAGCGGATTTTGTGTCAAAAATTGGCATTGTCGAAGAAGAATCCGATGAATCAGTTTATTGGCTTGAATTGCTTATAGAAACTAAGCTGGTTACTGATACCCAAATACATGTCTTGCTTAAAGAAGCAAACGAGTTAACAGCGATCTTTACCGCAACAGGAAGAACTACAAAAGAAAAACAGAAAAATGAATAAATCCGAGATTCGAAATCCGAAATCCGAAATCAAGAGGCTTTCCCTCGAATCCCTTGCCCAAAATGCCCTCGATGAGGCTATTTCGCTTGGAGCTTCCTACGCCGATGTCCGATTAATTGAATCCACCAGCCGAAATCTGGCCACCAAAAATGGAGTTCCAACCAGTTTGGATATTGAAGAATCGCAAGGCCTAGGAATCAGGCTTCTTTATCATGGGGCCTGGGGATTTGCGGCTACGCATGATCTTTCAAATGAAAATGTATTACGGACAGCCTTTAAAGCCATTAAAATTGCTAAGGCCAGCGCCCTCACAAAAAAAGAGCCTGTTCGACTGGCCGAAGAAAAACCGATTCAAACAGAATGGTCCAGCCCCTTCTCCATCGATCCTTTTTCAGTTCCTATTGAAGAGCAACTTAATTTTTTATTACAAATCGATGAAGAAATCAGAAAAACCAAAGGGATCAGCATCTCTGAAACATCCATGCATTTTCATAAAGAACACAAACTTTTTCTCTCGAGCGAAGGAAGCCGTATTCTCCAGCACTTTATCACCAGTGGAGCAGGGTTTGTTGCGATGGCTTTTCGAGATGGAGAATTGCAAAAACGTTCTTACCCTAATTCCTTTGGGGGACAATACCAAAAAAAGGGTTATGAGCTCATTCAAGAGCTAGAACTTCTCAAAAACGTTCCAAGAATCGCTGAAGAAACCGTTCGCCTTTTAGATGCCCCCAGTTGCCCTGTTGGAGAAAAGGATCTCATTTTAGACAGCTCTCAACTCGGTCTTCAAATCCATGAATCGGTTGGACACCCTATTGAGCTCGATCGAGTGCTCGGAAGTGAGGCCAATTACGCCGGAAAAAGTTTTCTTACGCTAGATCAATTAAAAACCCTTCAGTACGGATCCCCTATTGTTCACGTCGTCGCTGACGCTAGACTTTCACATGGTCCAGGTCTCGGCACGTTTGGCTATGATGATGAGGGCGTCCCTGCACAAGGAACGGATATTATTCGAGAGGGACAATTTGTAGGCTATCTCTCCTCTCGCGAGACCGCTCAAGATATCGGCGAAACACGCAGCAATGGAACCATGCGAGCTGAAAGCTGGAATCGGATTCCATTAATCCGCATGACCAATATTAGCCTCATGCCAAAAAATTGGGACTTTGAAAACTTAATTGCAGACACAAAAGATGGAATTTATTTAGAAACAAATCGAAGCTGGAGCATTGATGATCGTAGGCTCAATTTTCAATTTGGAACTGAAATAGGATGGGAAATTAAAAATGGCAAGAAGATGAATAGGGTCAAAAACCCAATTTATTGGGGAATCACACCCGAATTCTGGAACGCCTGCGATGCCATTTGTAGTGATCGATATTGGACGCTCTGGGGAACTCCCAATTGTGGCAAAGGACAACCCTGCCAAACCATGGGAACAGGTCACGGTTCTAGTCCAGCTAGGTTTCGCGGGATAAAGGTTGGAGCCAGTCATTGACAAGAAGATCTATAAACGCGGATCTAACGCAGATCTATAAACGCAGATCAAATGCGGATCTATTTATGGCTATAGAAGAAAAATTGCTGTATCAGGAGATTACATATGAGATTAGAGGAGCGTGTTTCTGGATATGGAAGGAATTCGCAAGTGCATTCAAAGAATCTATCATTGATAAAGCCCTCACGGAGGAACTCAAGAAAAGGGGACTTAAGGTTGATAACCAAAAACACATAGACATTTTCTACAACAAAAAGAAAGTAGGAACTTATATTCCTGATAAAGTTATCAATGATTGTGTGCTCGTTGAACTCAAAAGAAAACCTTTTTTACTACGGCAAGATAAAGAACAATTGTGGCATTATTTAAAAGGATCCGAATACAAATTGGGTTTGCTAATCAACTTTGGAGAAAACGAACTAGAGTTTGAACGCATCGCCTACGACACTAAAAGAAGATCAAAGAGAGATCAGCGCCAGATCCGCGTTGCAGATCCGCGTTTGATCCGCGTAGTAGATCCGCGTTTGATCCGCGAACAATGAAAATACTCAAAGAGAAATCTGAACAAGTTTTTGATACGGTTTTCAAAACCAGTCAGGCTGATGAAACTGAAATTCATTTTAACTGGATCACCCATGCCCTCACCCGGTTTGCCAATAACGAGATTCATCAAAATATGGGGGACGAAGATATTGAAGTTTCGATTCGTTCATCCTTTGGAAAAAAAACGGCTCGGGTCACTACGAATAAAACGGACATGGAATATCTCAAAAAAATGACCCAGTTGTCAAATCATCTGGCTTCCCTAACCCCTGAGGATCCCGACCTTCTTCCCATGCCAGGGCCCCAAACTTATCCCACAGTGAAACACGCTTATGAAAGAACAGATCACATCAAAGCTGAAACCAGAGCTCGTGCGGTTTCAGTCCCCATCAAAATCGCACAACTAAAAAATCTGACTTGCGCAGGTATTTTCGCAAATGATCTCACACGTCATGCCCTTGGAAATTCCAAAGGACTTCGAGCCTATTCTGAGGAAACCTACGCTGTTTTTTCAACCACCATGATGGATAACAAACTAGGTTCAGGTTGGGCAAAAATGGGTCACCCCGATTCTACTCAAATCCCCGTCGAAACCTTGGCCTTACAGGCTTCTGAAAAAGCTATTTTAAGTAAGAATCCGATTGATATTTCTGCAGGTGCTTACACCGTGATTCTCGAACCCTCTGCTGTGCTTGATCTCCTTGAATTCATGCTTCTTGATTTTGGAGGACTTTCCGTTTTAGAACAAAGGAGTGCCTTTACAGAAAAATTGGATAAAAAAATTTTTGGTTCAAATATTACTTTTAAGGATGATATTTATCACCCCTTACAATCAGGAGCCCCCTTTGACGGTGAAGGATTTCCAAAAAAGCAAATTGAGTTGGTCCAAAATGGCATTTTAAAAAATTTGGTCTATAGCCAATCAAGCGCTCTTCGCTCTCAAAAAAAGCCTACAGGCCATGGATTTCCGGTTCCCAACGCTTATGGAGAAGCACCCATGAATTTCGTCATGAACGGGGGAAACTCCTCCCTCAAGCAAATGATTGAAGGAACGGATCGAGGGCTTCTCATGACTCGTTTCTGGTATATCCGTGAAGTCGATCCCATGCAAAAAATCTTGACGGGAATGACAAGAGATGGGACTTTTTTAATTGAAAATGGCGTTTTAAAATCGGCCGTTAAAAATTTAAGATTCAACGAAAGCTTATTTCATCTATTAAATAATGTGGTTGAATTAGGACCCAGTGTCCGTGCCTCTGGAGAGGAAGGAATGGATATGATTGTCCCTGCTTTAAAAGCGAACGATTTTCACTTTACAAGCAGTACTAAATATTAATAAAATCCAAAATTTAAACATCAAAAATCAAAATGACATCTCAAAATCCAAAATATATCTATGTCATAGATCATGAAATCATTTTAAATTTTAATATGTCATTTTGATTTTTGTCATCATGAACTTTCAGTCCACCCAAGTGGATGAAAATTGAGTTCCTCCCCTTTGGGGTACAAAGGAGGGAAATAGCCAGTAACAACGTCTCATTTTCATGACTGAATTTTGATTTTTGGAATATCGAAAGGATACTATGTTTTACTCTAAAACTAAAATGTCTCTTAAACTCGCCCACAGTCCCGACGCCGATGACGCATTCATGTTTTACGGTCTAGCCAAAGGTTTTGTTCCGTCTGAAGAAATTGAATTCACACATATCTTAAGCGATATCGAAACCCTTAATCAAAAAGCCAAAGAAGGGATTTATGAAGTCACCGCCCTTTCAGTCCATGCCTATCCTTATGTCAGCGACCGCTATAACATTTTAAAATCTGGCGCAAGCATTGGAGATAACTATGGCCCCCTTTTAGTCGCTCGAGAAAAAATGAGCATTGAAGATCTTAAATGGAAAATCATTGCGGTTCCCGGAACCCTGACCACAGCTTATCTTGCTCTTAAACTTTTTGACCGAAATATTCGAACCAAAATCATTCCTTTCAATCAAATTATTGCAGCCGTGGAAAAAAAAGAAGTGGATGTTGGCCTGATCATTCATGAAGGACAGCTTACATTTTCAAAAAATGGCCTTCATAAAATTTTAGATTTAGGAGTTTGGTGGAACGAAACAACCGGACTTCCTCTTCCCCTCGGAGTGAACGGAATTCGAAAAGATTTAGAACCCTCTCTTCAGAAAAAAATCGCCCGTCTTATTAAAGAAAGTATTTGTTATTCACTTTCCCATCGAAAAGAAGCGGTAGAGTACGCCCTTCAATTTGCTCGTGGAATGGATCCCGTCCTTGCGGATAAATTTATTGGCATGTATGTGAACGACGACACCATTGAAATGAGCGAGCAAAGCCAAAAAGCCATTGACGTCCTTCTCACTAGAGCCTTTGAGGAAGGATTAATCCTCCAAAAAAAATTAGAATATATCTAATATAACTCCCTTTTTAGCAATGAGTTATCGATGTTCAAAACTGTTTAATGTCAGGATTCATTTTCCCTTGACATCGCCCACTCAGCAGCGTGAGAATGGGGGTAAGAGGTCTTATAAAGAGACCTTGTGGTGTTAGTAAAAGCAGAATAAAGCAAGGTTATAGCCCGATAAAGGCAAACTATTCGAAAGAATGGGGCGCAAAGTTACAGATCCGAAGATTTTGAGTTCGTGAATCGTATAACATTCCACGAGTCAGGAACCCAGAGTCAGGGTGGCTGAACTGCCAAAGGCTGTGAACTTAGAGTTCCTTTGTGCACACCTGTTCTTCGAATAGAAGAACAGGTTTTTTTATGGGCACGAAGAGGAACTCTATGAAAAAGCGACGGGTCAAAGAATTTAGTCTGGGATTCAGTCTGATCGAAGTTGTTTCAGGCATTGCGATTATTCTAAGCATTGCAGGACTTCTCTTATCTGCAATTACATCCGCACGAGAAAAAGGACTCCAAGCAAAATGCATCAGCAACCAGAAGAATTTAACCGCAGCGCTCATCATGTATGCTGTCGACCATGAAAATTTTCCGACAGAACTTGCCCAACTAAAATTATCCCCTCTCCAAAAAGAACGTCTATCTGGAGCATGGGTTTACGCTGATTCTTCCGTACCATTTTACTACGACTTACAATTTGGAGTCACTCAATGTCCTAAGGTACAAGGTAAAATTACAGATCCAACACCCACTTACTCCTATGGAATTAATGAATGGGTTCAAGGAAAAAGTCTAAGCCTTATTACGAACCCTTCCGAAACCATCGTCACCTCTGACAGTCTTAACAAGGCCGCTATCTCAAGCGTCCAGGATGTCGACCCTCGCCACATGGGAGGAGCCTTTGCCGGCTTTGCGGACGGCCATGTAGAGTTAGTCAAATTCTCTCAACTTGAAACCTTTTTCACTTCAAGTGACACATCCTCTTCTTTAAACACGACTGACACTTTCCCCTCTCTTCCTGAAGGGGATACAACAGGCGGCATTCTTTTTTACCGTGGCGGGGTCCCCACTGAGGAACCAGTAGCCGATGAGAATGAAGATGTTGAAGACAATGATGACTCTGCTGAAAGTGAAGACAGCCCTCCTTCAGACGAAGATGAAACAGAAGGGAAAAATTCTGAAGATGAAAATGAAGATGAAAATATTGAAGAACCCATCGAAGAAAATGACGAAGAAGATCTTGAGGATCCTACTAAAGACGAAGAAGACCTTGAGGATACCGAAAATGATGATGATTCGGGAGAGGCTCACGATAATAACGGACATGGCAATAATGAGGACCACGATGACGAAGACAATCCTGGTCAAGGTAATGGAGATCACGGACATGACCACGACGAAGATACCGAGGACCTCCCATGATGGCATCGATGATGACGAGATGGGAGGAGGAAACAAAAGTGGAGATGATGAGGATACTACTTCTAAAGGAAAGAAAAAATGAGTGTTACCGATCCCGCCCAGGTCTACCTACTCCTGAGTCTCCCCCAGACATTCCAGGGTCATGAACATCAGTTCCAGAATGATCCCCTATCCCTCTACCCTCAGGTGCGTGAGATTCAATAGGCCCTATACCTCCATCCCCACCATGGGAAGGGCCTGGACTTTCAACAGCATTGGAAATGGTTTCCCTCAAAGATGAAGCAACACTCTCTCTTACATGACCTGATGGAGCTCCAGAACCTAAATTTGAAGATGAAGGAAGATTAAGATTCAAATGAGCAGCTCCTTGATTTCTATCAAAATCCGGCCTCGAAAAATCCATTCTTCCCAACCCATTTTTAAAATCATTTCCTAATGTCTTAAAGTCATTCCCCTGAAGTTTCAGTGCATCCTTAAATTCTTGAAGGTCTTTGAAATCAAATTTTCCTCTGAGATCTTCTTTGATATTCTCCGCCCAATTTACATTTTGATGATTCTCTTGATATTCTTCATGAAGCTCTTTTAATTTCTTTTTAATTTTATGCCTTACCTTGCCATACCCTGGCCTTCCCTCTTCCATATTTTGACTGCCAGAATTAATAGTATCTGTCAGTCCTCCCGTTGAAGAACCTCCTCCAAACGAAGTCGGAGAACTCCAAAAATTACTACCTCCCACAAATCCTTCGTAATAATAATTATTTGAGGAATCACCCCCTTGAGCACTATCCTGGGTTGTATTTAAAGATGAAGAATCACCCCCTGAACTCCCTGAACTACTCGTTCCTGAACTGCTCGTTCCGCCACTGCTTTCATTACTTGTATCCGTATTTGTATTTGAGTTTTCTTGATGATGTTTAATCAATTTTTTAATGACCTTTCGCCTACGTTGACGACGTTCTTTGGGAGATAATTTGCCATGGCCTAAAAGAGTTCCTTCCTTCAAATTTTTTAAATTTGGATTTTTCGGATTTCCTTTATTTCCATCTCCCTTTTTTCCTTTTCCTCCCGGCTGATCGCTATGAACCTCGCCCTCGCCCTTCTGACCATGATGGTCTTGAACAGTTTCCGAACGCTTTTCTTCATGAGATCCCTCTCCTCCAGAAGACGGGTTATTACTCTGATTCACCTGTTCTCCAGGAGAGGAGGCCAGAGGGTCTCCTTCTCCAGAAGGCCCAGCGTCTGAAGAGAATCCACTGATGACAAACAAGGTGAGAAAAACAATTAGAGAAACCTTTCGTCCCATAAAAGAATCTCCCATTACATTATAGCATGTAAAAGGAAAGGCGGTAGGGTAGCGGTAAATTTTACATAATATACTAGAGAGCAATAAGTTAAATATAAAAAGAGGCTTGCATTTGTGTTGATTTATTACTTGATGATTTGTCTTTTAGGAGGGGATCAAACTGACTTTCAATCACTTCCTTCAAATCTTTCATCTCGACATGGCGATACCAGATATTATCAGGGAAAATCATCACATTAGGCCCTTGAGCACAAAGATCAAAACACCCCGACCGACTCACACGGACTTTCCCTTTTAGACCATGATCTTTCACATAAGACTTTAAATATTCGCAAATCTCTTCCCCTGCTTGAGCGCAAGACACTTCACCATTTTTACGATGGTTCGTGCAGATAAAGATATGCTTTTGATAAGGATTTTTAGAGGCTTTCATTGTTGACCTTCTTTTAGCACAATCATTTTACCATGAATATTTTGTATTTACTCACTCTAAGAGAAAGAATATGATATCTCCACTTATGCAAAAATTATCGATTAAAGAACTTGAAAATTTAGCCCATGAGATGAGAAAAGACATCATTATCATGATTGGAAAAGCCGCCTCGGGTCATCCAGGAAGTTCGCTTTCCGCCATTGATATAATCACAGCCCTTTTCTTCAATATCATGCGGCATGACTCTAAAAATCCGCACTGGCAGGATCGAGACCGCTTTGTTCTCAGCAAAGGCCATGCAGCCCCTGCCCTTTACGCCGCTTATGAAAGATCCGGCTATTTTCCCTATGAGTGGATTTATAATTTGCGAAAATTAGGCTCTCCCCTGCAGGGACATCCCGATCGTAGAAAAATGGATTTTGTCGAAGCCTCCACGGGTTCGCTTGGCCAAGGCCTTTCAGTCGCTTTAGGAATTGGGCTTGCAGCCAAGCTCGACAAAAAAGACTACTGGACTTACTGCATGATTGGCGATGGAGAATCCAATGAGGGGCAAATATGGGAAGCTGCGATGTTTGCCTCCCATCAGAAAATAGACAATGTCACTGTCATTTTAGATTACAACAAATTTCAACTGGATGGGGCCGTCAAAGACATTTTAAACATGGAGCCCATGAAACATAAGTGGGAATCCTTTGGCTGGCATGTTCAGGAAATTGATGGTCACAACATGAAACAAATTATTGATTCTTTAGAACAAGCTAAAAAAATCAAAAATCAACCTACGATGATCATTGCCCATACGGTCAAAGGGAAAGGAGTCTCTTTCATGGAAAATAACAATCACTTTCATGGGGTTGCTCCTACGCCTGATGAAATGAGAAAAGCGCTCTCAGAATTAGGTGAAAAATCAGAACGAATTGAAGAAATTTTAAAAAGATAGCGATGAACAACGAGTCCACGGTCAACGGTCTACAGTCCATAGAAAAAAATAATTCCTTTAAAGCTGTGAACCGTTGACTGTGGACTGTGGACCATTTTCCTCTAGATGGGTGGACGAAAGTTGGATGAATTAAAATTACAATGACTAGGAAACATCTATGCCTCTCGAAAAAAAATTAGGTGCAGCAACGCGTGATGCTTATGGGAAAGCCCTCATAGAGCTTGGGAAGAAAAACCAAAACATTGTCGTCTTGGATGCGGATCTCTCCAAATCAACTAAAACCGAACTTTTTGGAAAAGAATTCCCGGATCGATTTATTAACTGCGGCATCATTGAAGCAAACATGGTGGGTGTTGCATCGGGACTCGCCCTTTCAGGAAAAATTGTCTTTGTTTCAAGCTTTGCCTGCTTTGTCATCTGCAAATCCTACGATCAACTGCGCATGTCTATCGCCAATCCCATGGCCAATGTCAAAATCGTCGCCTCTCATGGTGGAATCAGTGTCGGTGAGGACGGAGCCTCTCAACAGGCGATCGAAGACATTGCTCTTGCAGCTTCTCTTCCAGGATTCACCGTCATCCTCCCTTCGGATGAACATTGCACGCGAGAGCTCGTCATTCAAGCAGCCCAAACTCCTGGCCCCTTTTATATTCGCACCGGACGCCCGAAAGCCCCACTTGTTCACACTGAAAAAACGAAATTTAAAATTGGAAAAGGGGTCCTCCTCCGGGAAGGACAGGATGTCACACTCATTGCAAATGGCCTTCTTGTCTTTGAAGCCTTAATGGCTGCAGAAAAACTTCAAAATGAAGGAATGAGCGCTTCTGTCATTGACATGCACACCATTAAGCCTCTGGATTTGGAGCTCTTAAAATCCGAGTGCAAAAAAACGGGAGCCATTGTAACCGCCGAAGAGCATCTTTTAATTGGAGGCTTAGGAAGTGCAGTAGCCCAAGCAACGGCTCAAATCCATCCTGTTCCCATCGAATATGTTGCCATCAACGACACCTACGCAGAATCTGGAAAAGGTGACGAGCTTCTTGTAAAATATGGCCTCACCTCCCGCCATATTGTCGAATCTGTCCGAAAAGTGTTTAAGAGAAAATCTCTACGCTAATTAATCTTTTTTTAAATCTTTTTACACAATAACACTAGAACCTTCGTAGGCAACCTTGATATGAAACTTACTCACCTTAGAAATCAAGCCACCAAAGCCATATCAAAATCTGGAAATAAAATAACGGCTGGATGAACCTTAAGGGCTTTTGCTAGAACCAAAGCCCTTTCTCTACCCATATAATGTGCATCTGTTTCCATGGCAAGAGAGAACTATCAAATGTTTTCTAAATGAGAACTGGGAAATTCTTGGAGATAAAGTTCCGTGGCTTCTTTTAAGTTCGAAATGGCCTCTTCCAATGCAGAACCTTGACTGACAGTTCCAACCTCTGGACATTCCGCAACGTAAAGATGATCTTCTTTATGAATAACTGCGCAAAAGGACTGAAACATTTTACTATAGCTCCTATATATCTTTAATTTAAGTATTGCGGAAATCTATTACGCTGCGGCGTCAGAGAGTGTTAAGAGTTATAAGGTGATTAAATAAACTTTTTTTTGAGTTTTTTTAAGAAATCTTCGATTTCACCCTGTTGCATTCTTTGATGATCAATCAAGGCACAATCAATGGCCTCAATTAAACTATTTTTTTCAGAGTAGTTTAGAACTAATTCATGAACTACCTTGTCAAGCAGTGGAAGCTCTTCTCTTAAGACAGACCAAACAATATCGATATCAATCCCAAAATATTCATGCGTAATTTTATTTCTAAAGTCTACTATTGGGCGATATTGTTCATTCAAAATTTTATATCGAATCAAATTACCAATCGCTTCCCCTATCACTTGTAGTTCTCTCAAAACTGCATCGTATGACCTAAAATCTCGCAAGAGCTCTTGCTTGGAGAAAAAACTGCGAACAAGGTGATTTACCTTATAAATAGCCACTAAAACATCAACAATATAATGTTCCACATCACGCTTAGGCATAAATCACATCTTTTTGAATACGACGGCGAATAAATTCTTTTAAGGAAGACTCAAGTCCAAGATCGACCTTTTTTTTGAAAGAAGATTCAAGAAAATGGTTCAAATTAAAAAAACTCCTGAATTTATTTGGACTTACAATATCGACAAGAATATCAATATCACTCTCCTCACGAGCCTCATTTCGTGCGTAGCTCCCAAACAAACCGATGCTGACGACCCCAAAGTTTGTCTTAAGCTCTGCTTTATGTCTTTGAAGAAAATGGAGAATTTCGTCACGTGTCATAAATATATTTATTTAAGTATAGCGTATTTTTAAAGTTGATGGTCACAAAAAATGCGGGAATCTGTTACGCGGCGGCGGCGGCGAGTTCTGAGATGGCTTTGAGGTTGTTGCGAGTGATTTCGTCAGAAAGGTTTTTGCGTTCGATATGAATAGTTTTATTTTCTCTAAATTGTTGTGCAAGATTCGGGTCAATTTTCCCAATCATTTCTAACACCTCGGGACTGACAGAATCTACCTGAATATTGATTTCATCATTGCTTAAGAGAATGATGTTAAGATCTTTCGAAATCAAACCTTCATAGAGACTACGATGTTCCATATGAACGATAAATTGAAAGTCTTTTTTCTCCAGTGCTTCTAATCCATATCCAGGTTTGGCAAGTTCAGCCTTAATAAAGTTGAACAGTGCCTCACCCGCTAGGTCCTTACTTTCAGGAGTAAGTAATAAGACACTTCTATTGTTTTCCTCTCCTGTTATGCTAAGCAAGCTGTCAAACTCTGGCCCCAATGCACTCTTTAAAGAATCCTTTTTAATCTGATCATGATTCATGAGCACAATTTTAAATCCCTTATTATTTTTCATCTTCTGAGCAGCTTCTTTCAAAATCTCAATATAAAAATCCGCCTCAGGTCGCTTGACTCCCTTTGCATCGACCAAATTAGCTAAATCAAAATCAACGACGCCTTTTCCTTTACCAAACGACTCGCGGCTGTTCACAAAGAGATTTAAGAAAGCTTTTGTTGCAACACGAAGATGATTGGGTAGCACTCGTATGTTTTTCAGCTCCTCGTCCTTCCATCGATCAATCTGTTCAGATTTGGTTTTTAAACTTAGCTTTTCAGCATCCGTCATTTCATATTGATCAATTTTGGATTTGAAAGTGCTCGAAGGCTCTAATCCATTCAGCTCTTCTCCACTGGCAAGTTTCATCTCAAGCTGCAATCTCCAACCAGCCTCGGCTGCAACGCCCGAGCGATGGGCATTAAGGCTCGAGGCTCGAGGCTCGAGGCTCGAGGTAGAAGACTTTTTCAGGCCAAACTCCCTATCTTCATGATTAAAAATATCATCAACAACATCTTTAAAGTGAATCCGCCCATCAAAAAGGGTTACCGTCGCGGCTTCAATCAAATATTCAATGGGGATGACTGACCAGCGAACGCCATCCACATCTACCGTGACAGAAGAAGCAGTAGAGACGACTCCATCTGCATCCGTCGTTGTGAAATAATAGGGATGCCGCCCCCTATCTGGCGAGTCGTTGCGACTTGCAAAAATAATGTTGCGGTCTGTAAACCATTCTTTGATCTGAGCATCGGTCAACGCCATTCCCCTAACGCTTAAACTATTCTTTAAACGCTCCACATATCCATCAGGTCCCGATTGACGATGTTTAACCTGCTCATAAATATCTTGGGCATTTTCTTCAGAAAAATGACCGGACCCAATGGTGCGGGAGGTGATAGAAGAGGGCATCGCTGGAGCTATCGCAAGTGGATCCATAAGGCTCTGAACCTGAACAGTCTTATCATCCGAACCCTTGCTTCGAATGTTTAAGTTTGGTTGGGTCCTGTCGTCTAAGATATCTATCCCTTCTGCCTGCTCAACCAGGACGCGTGGAACATCTCTCACAGGAACCCTTGAAATCACTCTTCCCATCTGCGAGTCACTGAGGGGATCAGAGATTCCATCCGTCATTTCAAGTAGCCAAGACCCTGATGGAACCTCTTCTGCTACAACGACTATTGGAAAATATAGATGATTGGCAATCAGGCTATTCACCACCCTGTTTCTTCTCTGCCACAGTTGCTCAGGAGTATATCGATTGAAGTCACTTGGAATGAGATGTTCCCACTTCTCAAAATCACCCTCCTGCTCCACAGTAGAATAAAAGGGCTGCAAGGTCCATATCAAACGTATTTTTTTTGCCCTTCGGGCATCGTAAATAAGAAGTGACGAAGAGGTTGTCACTGGATAATTGTCTATCGTTAAAGGTAAAAGTTTTGTCTTAGGCCTTCGTAAATAGACCCGAGAATCGCCCGCATTAATGGTATAGACCATATAGGTTCCGTCTTTTTTTGGGATCACAAGAGACACGGCTGCTGTTGTCCCCATTCTATTGATCGGAAAAAGTTTTAAAAAAATATTCCAATCCTTTCCGTAGAAGAAAGATTCCAACTCATTAATCCGCGCCTCAGATCGAGATACTGCATCAAAAGCCTCTAATATACCCCTTTGATTATCGCGAAAATGTTTCCTTAAAGATTCGACATCACCCTGGGTCGTTGACCCTCTCTTCATCTCCTCGACCCATTCGGGTGTAAAAATTGACGGCTCAGAAGAAAAGGATTTTCTCAAAACTCTTTTGATCTGATTGCGATCATGGGCGCTTAAGGGGATGCGCAACACACGAGAGATGATGTTATCTAAGTAGGACTCGATCATCGATTCCGGCACTTCTTCTAAGATCATATAAGGATTTGGAACTTGGCTCATCTTCTCTATGACAGAGTGGGCCCTTTTAAAAGAGCGAGCAAGGATTGTATAAACCTGATCTTCATCCGAGGCCTCCTCTAATTCCTCGGAAAGGATAGAGGAAATCACAATCTTGGCAAGGGTACTGGCGACCTGCCCTCCAGGACGACCTCCCACGCCATCCAAAACGCCCGATACCCTCCAGCCATTCCTTAAAACCATCGCAAATCGATTGTCCTCATTTCGATCCGGATGCGCACTGGAAGCCTTTGTCAGATGTGAAAACACAGTGGCTTCAACCCTCCATCGGTCGACATCCTGTGCTAAACTCTCAAGGGAAGCTTGATCATTATGAGAAATGTTTGGATCATTGCGGATTTCGAGAATCAATTTTTCAGAGGGCGCTAAACCTTGTAAATATTTCTGGTCGCTTCTCTTCCTAGCCAGCAAAAGATCATGATGGATGCGCTCACCCTTTGAGGCACGGTATTCAGCGGCGACACCCACACGATGGGCTTGTTGACGAAGGTCAATAGACAACTGGTCGATTCGACTGACTCCCACTTTCTTCATTAGCTCAAGCAATCTTTGATATTCACTTCCTTCATGGGTCACAATGCCACTCACCACTCTATCAATGTCTGTATCAAGCTCGCCAGAGGGTTCAAGATAATCGACGGTGATGAGGGTGTAAAGCTGGTTATTCGCCACAAAACTGATGGATGGACTGCGGGCTCCGATGATATTGGTAAGATAGTGAGAATCTCTTTGACGATCACCTCCCGGCATTTCTCGTAAGTCGCTTAACCGAACATAAAGAACTTGCACGTTTTGGGCCAATGCCGTTTGATCTATCTCTTCGAGATCGAGGCCCCACTGGGCACACTGATCACGCGTGTTTGTTTGAGTCGTTTTAATTCGATTTACAAAATCCGTCACACTCAAACTCGTCACATCCGAAAGCTGAATATCCGGGTGATTTCCAACGACATGGGAGTTAAAGCTTCCAGAACCTCCTGAAGTTTCAGTGTCCCATCCTTCCATACCCATTAGACCCCACTCACCCTGTCCAGTAAAGCTCATATCTCCTCCTGCCGATAAGAAGCTGGCCATGCTGGATTCTTCCGCCTTCAGCTTTTCACCAAGGCTAATAATCTCGAGCAACTTTTCTCTCGCTTCCTCAAAATCCATTCTGTTTTTTGCTGGATTCAAAACTTTTTGAGTTTCTCCATCAACAACCACCGAGGAACGATTTGCCGCAAGCTCGTTATGTAATCCCTTCTTTACCCACTCGATCCACAATTTCCACATTTCTCCCTCTCCTCGACCCAGAGGCCTGTTATCTTCCAAAATATTCAGATTAGGCTGTGCAAACAATTTTCTTAAAAACACATTCACTGTTTTTCTAAATGCTGGATATTGTTGAACAAGTACTCTCAAACCTCCATGAACTCCTTTTAAAAATTGGTTTGCATTTATCCACGAAATTTCTTCTTCTTGAATATCTTGATCAGAAAAAGGATCTTTTCCATGACTCAAAACATGAAAAATCATAACAGCCATGCCATATAAATCAGAACGTCTTAAAGGATCTGGATCACTGACATCAACCGGTTCTAAATGTTGCTGAAACATCTGTGTTAATAACTTTTCCGGTGATAAATAAGAGGAACTGCCTGATACTTGTCCTCCATCTTTAGAAAGGTCATCTGTTTTAGACCTTGCAAGTCCAAAATCGATCAATTGGGTCTGAAGCGTTATCGGATCTACGATCACATTATCTTCTTTAACATCATGATGATTGACATCACCGTCTTGAACTCCTTGTAAGGAGTTCAGAAAATTCAGCGATACGCGAGCCAGTTTGATCATGTCGTCCACCGAAAAAGCCCCAGATGATGGAAAATCCTTCACCCAATCATCGAAGGTCACCCCTTCTACCCATTCCATCGCAATAAAAAAGGACTTTTTCTCTTTTTTCTCTACACCTGAAACGAAAGTTCCTTCTCCAAAATCATAAATTGCTGCAACATCTTTACGATGAATTTTGGCTTGAAGTTCAGCCTCCCTCTTAAAGAAAGGTAATTTGTCTTGATCCAATGCCTCTTTAATCAGAACGCGTCTGCCATTCTCATCCTCTGCAATCCAAATCCTTCCCATTCCGCCTTGGGCAAGGTAGCCAACAATGTCATAACGATTTTCGAGCCTTGACCCCATATAGGGATATTCTGATAATTGCTTGCCTTCTAATTTACGAATAGCATCTTGGGCTTCTCCAATCGATAAATCTATACTTGCAATTATATTCTTATGATCAGTGATACGACTTTTATAGATATTCTTATCTAATCCATTTAAGAAACTCTCAGAAAAAGAAGCAATTCGTTTTATATCTTTAGTAATCTCCCATTTTTCCAACCTTGTAAGCATAGTATTCAAGGAGCCTGTGAATGCGGCAGTAAAGGCATCAAAATTTAAAATGACGGTTTTTGGAGAAGTTGTAAGTGTCTGTAAAATAAACTCACAAGATTGCTCAAAGGAATCCAATGTTCTTGGAGTTTGAACACTGTTTAAGTTTTCAAGACCTGCAATTAGAGCAATATAGGCATTGGCTAAATGAAGCTGGCTTTCAAGAGAGGCACCTCCTCTTTGAAGGGATTCAAGATTATTTCTGACCTCTGGTAAAAGAGGAGAAACAAGAGGATTCGTCGAATGATAACTCAAAAGGGCTTCGATCTTCCACTCATCTACTTGATTGGCTAAGCCCTCAAGATCTTTTGCACCTGTTGGAAGCTTAAGTTGAGAAGCAGGTTTCAGAGATTGAAGATATTGAATATTTCCTGTCTTGGCAGCAAGGAGGATGTCCCAATGAATTCTTTCGCCATGAGTCTGAGCAAATTCTGTTCTGACACCCGTCTGATGGGCTTCTCTTCTAAGCGATTCAGGAAGAGCAGCTATCGTGTCTACCTGAGCTTCACCCATCCTCTCTATCAGCTCTTGATATTCCGACCTCTCATGAACGACAATACCTCGGGCAGTTTTTTGAACATCTAAGCTTTCATCAGGCTTATCTTTTAAATAATCCACACTGATCACCGTGTAAAGCTGACCATTCACCACAAAACTGATGGAGGAGCTTCTGCTCTTACCCGTTGAATCCGTGAAATAATGAAGATCTTGAGAACTGATCCGGCCAGGAAGGCCATTTAGAGTTGTGAAGAGAATATGATGGGTTGGGTCCCCTGCTGTGACTGTCTCTAAAGACTGAGCATCAAGACCAAACTTGCTACATGCTTTTCGCATCTCCTCTTGCATACCTTCTAGCTGCTCAACAAATTGAGTATCTGTAAGGGTAGTTAAATCAGAAAGTTGAATGTCCTTATTTTCTCCAATGGTGTGGGATTGGAAAATTGGAGTAACTCCAGAAGCAGAAACAAGTGCTTCCCAACGGTATTGGGTGGGGAATGTCTGCCCTATTTGAGTGATGATAAGGGTTTGTCCATCTTGGCTTAAATTTAAGGAAAACTGAGGTGTTGAAATCTTTCTAGCGTTAGTATCATCTGGCAAGAGAAGATCCGATTCAGCAGTTTTTTTAGCGCGGCTTCCAACTGTGACGACTTTACCTTGTTCTAAGATAAAGTTTTCAACACCCGGCTGCCGGCCAGGGGCAAAAATCTTATCCCCCTTTTTAGGAAGAGAAAGGACAAACTGTCCTGAACGGTAATCTATATGTAATATCTCTTTATCAAAGCTTTCGGGTGCGCCAAGTTTTTTAACTAACCCTTTCACTCCTAAAACTAAGGTTCGGTTTGAGAAGTTGCCGGGTCCTACCGGAAGACTGTCTCCGCTTTTCAATTCATTTATCCATTTTTCTGCTTCTACTTTGACAGCAGATTCAACGAATGGCGTGGGTGGTTTTTCTTCACCCCTAAATGAGGTTCGAGAACCCAAATGTTCTACTTCCAAGTCATCTTCAACTCTTTGGATTCTGACATGTTTTTCTGAAAGAGCTTGAAACAGACGGAGTAAAGTCTTATCATCCCTTCCTAAAATTTGGCCAGCAGTAAGATGATCCTTATTCCATTTACAAAGACTCGTAGAAGAAATTCCTTTCCCTTCAAAAGACAAAGCAACCCCTCCATCCAGTTGGAGTGAAACTCTGACTTCAATCGACTCCTCACTGCGTGCTCCAGGCACTCTAAGAATCAAATCTTTCTTTTCCAAAACACTCATCGGAAAACGCAATAAAGGCCCCGGTTGATCCTTTGCAGTCTTTACTTCACCTAAGGGGGTATTTTCTAGAGGCAAATCTTTCAGTTCTAAAACTTTTCTTTGAGCTGAAGGCTGGACTGCAAGAGGAGCAAATTTTGAAGGCTGAATCACCTCTTCATAACCGGTCATGTCATCATCTTTTGCACGACCTCGTAAAGGATGTGTAGAACCTTTATTGGCAGATGTATCTCTAACTTCACGACTCTTTTGAATCAGAAGAAGAGGGGCCTCTCCAGGGGCTGTTTCATCCATGATTTTATCAATTGAATCGTGGATCGAACCGCCTGGAGTCTCGTCGGGTAAATTATCTCTCAGTCCATCGCACACCCCTATTAAGCGAGTGCCAGCCTTCACTCCCTCAGCTTTTACGATAACAGGAATACATTTCATACCCGGTGTTAGAGAAGTTCCGAGGGCGTTCCTGTTTTCAAAAACTTCTTTAGGGTTTCCTTGAAGATTGCTAGGAAGCAAGTTCTCACAACGATCACAATCACGAAGACTTAGAACGGAGGCCAAGAAAAGTTGAGGGGTGTTTTTTCTAGCCTTATCAGCCTCATCCAAAGAGATAGACCTGTTTCTTTGTTCTTCTGAAGGAATATAATTATCAATGGTCATCACACGTAATTTTTTACCGGGTTCCTTCAAATAAAAACCGGTATCCCCTACATTAATCACGTAAATATTGGAAGTCCCATCAGATTGGGGAACAATGATCGAAGTTCCTCCCGCTGTTCCCATATTTGAAAGGGGGAAAAACGCCTTCCAAAATGCTTCTATAGATTGATTCTCATTGATTGCCCGATCCATTTTCCTATTCATTTCCTTTACAAAATTTCCTATCAATTTTTTAGCATCATCTTGTTTCAAATTAAGAAAAGTATTTGAAAACTGTTTTCCTACCTCTATAGTAAAGAATCTCTTCCAATCATTTAAAACAGAATCTTTTAAAGTAAGAAAATTATATTGTTTATCTACATCCTGACCATATACAGATTTCAGATAACCCAGAACGGCGTTAGATAAAAGATTTTCAATTGAATAAGCAGCAAAATGACTCTTCATCACCCCACGAATTTCCGAGACATCAAATGAAAACTTCAAACGCCCCGGAAGCAAATTCAAAACTTTTTCTAAAAATGAATCCAAAAACTCATCCTCAAAAAGAGGACGGGGAAGACTTGCAACTAATTCAATCGCAAGTTGAGCTTTTTGATAAGCCTCACCCAAAATCGAAGGGATTTGCTCTTCTGAAGCATTTGAAATTTTTTGTTTAAGATATTCGCTCACGACAACTCTGGCAATGGTGCTGGCCACTTCTCCTCCTGCCGCCCCTCCCATTCCATCAAAGACGCCTCCTACAATCATCTCATCCTTCAAAACAATTCTAAAATAACTGTCTTCATTTCGCCCCATGTGTGCATTTGCAGCGAGAGTCGCCATGCTATAGACTCCAGGTTCTCTCTTGACTTCAATCCCTATCTCCTCCTCTTCAAGTGAAAGTTGGCCCGGCTTATCCTCATAAGAAATCGTTAGACCTTCTCTATAGCCAATGAAAAGCTTCCCATCGCTAACACGAAGCGAAACACGACCGATCGGTGTGCCTCCGTTAACCGAAGGAAGGCGAATATTTCTAGTATTGGTATGAGGTCCTAAACTGCCCAAAAGAATTTTTTCTTCTAAAATATCAGTGGCTCTTGATCCCAAACTTACTTCCTCATCATTAGATCCGATCCGAGAAAAATTAAAATTCCCATCTTCGAGACTAACTTTCACAACAACCGAATTTCCTAAATCTGGCGAAGAACCCGTCCATGTCAGAAGAATATCCTGAGACTCTAGATCTGTCAGATTGATCTCTTCAAGTCCGGTAGAAGCTATAACATCAAAGTCATCAATGGCTTGATCTATGGTTTGAGTTCGTTGCTGTGGGTCTTTCTCAAGAAGTTTTCTCAACCAATCGACCCATGGAGAAGGTAAATTCAGCAAGCGGGGATGATGAGGATTTTTCTCGAAAAAATCTACCGCAACAGTATTCGTTAAAACTTGCCGTTTTTGACCTTCGTCAAGAAATGCCTCTGCCCCAAAAGGATTTTTGCCAGTCAAGGCCTCTAAAAAAAGAGTTCCCAGTGAAAATAAATCTGAAGAGAATCGAACGCGATAGCCAGGGGCACTTTCAGAAATTTGATCTATATCTACAATCTCAGGGGCCATATAACCAAGCGTTCCAACTATGCGATGAATCTCTTCATTGACCGAAACTGAGATTCCAAAATCTAAAAGGGTTATCCTTCCCGTCTCCTCATCATAAATGATATTTTCCGGCTTAAGATCAAGATGAACAATATTTGCCTGATGCACCTTTTGAACAGCCAAGAGAATCCTCCTAAAACATAGCAGCATTCTCTGAATATCGGCCTCTTCCAGAGTCTCCTTAGCCCTAAACCTCTGAATGAAATCTTTCAGTTGTTTTCCAGATCCATACTCCATCGCAAAATAGTGACGTGTCCCCCCTGTCGTCGGATCTCGATAGGAACTCTTTTCTAACACCCTTGGGACAATATTTTCACCTTCCGAAATTTTAACTACAGCCTCTTGCATCTCCATTTCACGATTTCTTGCCTGACCCTGACTCATAGCGGGTTCTTGATCTAATGGGACTTTGACAACACACCGTGTTCCTGCGGAATAAGAGCCTTTTGGTTCATCTGATTCAAGAGGTTTAACTAATTCAACCTCGAAGACCTTGGCGATACTTGAACTCACCAATAATCCAAGAATTTTGTACTTTTCTCCAAGCGGTGGCAAATTTTGTTCAGGAAAAGAAGCCATCCAATTTTCCGGGGCTGAATCTTTTAAAAATGGGAATAATTTTTGTTTCATCTGACGAGTTCGTTCAGGCCCCACAATAGAAACAACTCGATCGTAATCAAAATGATTTCTTCGCTCATAGGCTCTTTGAGCAACATTCTCAAAACCCTTCATGATATCGTTAAATGTCTTTTCGAAAATAGGTCTTAATGTTGAATCTAATGTGGCATTAGGACTTAACCGTCCTTGGGTTATATTAAATGCCCGTTGAAATTTAGCAATGGCAAAACCCGTTTGATTAAGCTCAAATTCCCTTAACCCTTCAAGAAAACTAACACTCGCTCGGGTATAATCAAGCATGCACTCGTGTAATAAATCTAAGCTTTTATCTCGATCAGAGGATTTCTGTTTAATCGTAATCCCTGGAGTTTTTTCCCAAAATTTCTTTAGGCTTTCCGATAACTGCATCGCACTAGATTTATCACCCCTTTCAAGAGCTTCGCGAACGACCTGATCGTGCCTCTGAACAAGCCCTATCAATCGCGTGTATGTACTCTGAAATTGAGTCGGATCTTTAAGAAGGTTATTCCACAAAAGTTCACAGGCTTTCGCATCATCTTGCGTTTGAAGAGCGGCTTCAACCGAATCTTGTCCCCTTGCTGAGGGGGAATTACGCGGCGGCGCAAGGGCCGCCATCGAAGCCAGAGGAAGGATCTTAAGAAAATCACTGACCCCTCGTGGCACCCATGAAGGGAGTCTTCCCTCTCGAGCCCGTAAAATAAGACGGTTATATATCGAGTGAATCAACGCAAGACCGATAGAAGCACTGACTAAAGGTGCCACAGGTGCACTAAAAATAAATATAGCTACATCATAAATTCCAAGATAAAAAATGGAAAAGTAGACATAGACGACAAAATAGTTTAAAAATTCTCTTTTAAACGCATCCCCAAAATTTCGATAGCGCTGATCGCTGGGCAAGCGATAGCGATCGATCATCCACAGCACAATCACATGTCCAGCCGAAAAAAGAAACCCGCTCACGAAAAATGCAGTCAAAGCCAAAGGCGCCTGCAAAGAGAAATAATCCACACTTCCATGCACTAAAGACCAAAAGAGACCCGTTTCAAGAATGGGTGCTACCCACGTGATCAGGATCCTTCCCCAGAAGGTCTTTGATGGCTTGATCAGAAATCGCTCACGAAGACTAAGAGCTGCCTCGCTCACTTCTTGACCGTTACGAATATAAGTTCTGCCAGACTCATGCGCGGACATCCAGGCTGTATCTTCAATAAAAACTGGAATCTCTTTAAACTCCCTTTTATAGAACTCTTTCAATAGTTCTAGAGCAATCTCACGAATTTTTTTAGAATCACGGCCTGCTGCCTCCCAAATTTGACCTGAAACTGCAAGTAGTTTTTCCTTTTGTTTCTCTCTATCCAGGTTTCTCATTGCTTCAGGCTCTGGTATGATGATCTGTGTTCCTGTCGGCGAAGAAAGTTTTTTTGCAAACTCCTTGAACAAGTGATGAATGGCCTGGGCATGTCCCTTTTCAATTTGGGGTATGGCCATAGTACCAGTGTCTAAACCGCCTTGCTGACGAACTTGCTCTTTTACCTCTTCAACCTTTTTCCAATATTCAAAAAGCTCTGTTTCAAAAAATCTCATAACGTTGATTTCATCCGGGATGGCCGCTAAAGAACCCAGGTAAGCCGTGTATTCATCGTTAGGGCGTGAAAGCCCCTTGTTCAACAAGTCTGCCAACTCATTCAATTTATGAATCGCTTCATGATAAACGGTGGATAATGTCAAGCGCTCGTCTCTCCCCTCTTTAAGAAGAACATAAACCTCATCCTGCTTGCTCGGAGCAAAACATCTGTAATTATCCTTATTCGTATAATCTGGTCTGACAAAGGCAACCCGAAATTCTGAATAGGGCTCAAGATGAATCGGGATATAAGAGTCTAGGCGGCCCAAAAGAACGATGTCGGACGGGTGGGCATAAAAGACAAGATGATAGGGCTTGAAGAATTGTCTTAAGAATTCAGCGGCTTGTGTATAATTCCAGCTCTTTTGAAGAACGGCTCCCACAGATTCCACAAGTTTGGGATTTTTCCTTTTCATGTCACTGATCCAGGTCTGATATTCACCACCATCCGCCTGAAGCTTGCCTTGAAAGAATTTCAATAACATTGAATAAATCCCTTCTGCTTGAGGCTGGGTATAGGTTGGTCTGAAAGATTCACCCTTTAGAAGAACCTCCCCATAAACCTTCAGGCTTGTCTCAAACCAATCAAATACAAATATTTCACCATCCTTTCCGTCAAAGAACAATTTCCTCAACTGGCTGTGAGCACTTCGATCTTGGCTAAAAAAAGCGCTTTTATCTTGAGAAGAAACCTCAACATTCGAAACGTACTCATTCACCTGACGTGTGAGAAAGGTTGAATTGTCAACGATGCTCCAACTATTTTCTTTAATCAAAGAGCCCCAGGCCAGCACATGAGCCATTCGAATAATATTGGGGCGGCCTTTCTCCATAAAGGATGGAGGAATTTTTGCTTGTAACTCCAAATCTTGCGGCAATGTCCAACGCAGCTTGTGATACCAAGCGGCTTTCAGCTTTTCAAACTGAAGCGCCTCGGCACGTTCGGACTCATTAAGACTCTGATCCATAAAGATGTAATAAACAGGATTTTGTCCATCACTACTTTCAACAGGCAAGAGATAGGCCCCTGTAAAAGATTTTAGATGCTGGCCGATGACATCACTTTCATTCTGACTGTCATAATTAAAAATACGACAAGTGATGGCTTCATTATTAATGGTTTCCGTTGTCACCTCTCCCTGTGTGGAAATAGGCAATTCAACTGTTTTCTCTAGGTTAATGGTTTTCCCAAGACGGAGCGCTACCCTTTGCCCCTGAATCTGTTGCGCTTTGATTAGAATCACTCCATCACCCTCTTTCCCCAAACTATCTCCCTCGCTCCAAATATTCTTACGAGCGCCGCCACCGGTGATATTGGGCGGATTAATCGAGGGAACTCGCAGAAGAGCGGGGGCTAAACTTCCACTGCTTAAGAGGCTTAGGCTCAAAATGACACCGCTCATTCTTCGGGCAAGAATTCCATGCTGCCTCAACCAATTCCAAACGGGATAGAGCCAATTCATCCTTCCTTTAAGTTCTCTTCTCGCCTCATCTCTAAACCTTTCTTCATAGGTATGAATAGAATCTATCGAAAGAATCGGATAGCGATATTTTTGCAAAAGAGGATTGATGAGCCCAGACAATTGATTTTGATAATTAATTCTTGCTTGAATATTTTCGGCCTTAAATGCACTTTCAACAAATCCTGCCAATTCAGTCCCATTCATCTCTAATATTTTCAAACGGCTTAATTGAGTCAATCCTTCAGGTGTTTGACCCGCTTCAAGGTAGGATTGAACTTGATGGGCAATGATTGTGGCTAGAATAAGAGCTTTATCAGTATTGGGATGATCCCGCTCATCAGCATCAAAACGCTCCTCTACACCCGGAAGAGCAAGTAGCTGTGTTTTTAATTGAGAGTCCCTTTCACCCAAAGCAGCTAAAATAATCTGAATGATTTGCCATTCTCCACTTTCATGTCTCAAAACTTCGTCAAATGCTTGACTTGGCTTCCCCTGACTGCAAAGATCTTGCCTTACCTGAATAGCAAGGGCTGTAGCAGTGCCCTCATGCCCTCCATGATGGCCTCTTGGAAAATTTTTCAGAGAAAGAGAAGGTTCTACTGCTTGATCCGTTACAGGATTTAAAATGGGCTGACCTGACCATACAAGAGAAGGCGAAACTTTATCAGTCACAGATCCAGATGCAGCCAAGGAAAGTGGAAGAGCTGAGTCATCACCCGGATAGCCCACAAATGGTTCCCGTCTCATAGATCCGACTAGAGGTATTTCACCTAAAGATGGAGCAACAACCGCAGGCACACTCGCAAGTCTAGGCAAGAGCCCAAGCCGAGATTGAGTCGGAGGTTGAAGCTCACGCATGGCCGTGGGTAAAAGGCCTTGATAAATATTTAGAATGATTTCTCTAGAAAGATCTACCATTGCTTGAGCAATTTGTTCAGCTGAAATTTGTTGTTCTCGTCCTGGAGGGCCACGAACACCTGCAAGTTTATTTAACAAAACAGGAGGAGCTCTTCCCGAAGAGGGTTCTACCCATTTTTGAAGTTCTAGAGCAACAGCCTCACGTGATTTAAGAATACCCTTTACATATAACGCCTTCTTTGCGAGTGCATGAAGTGTTTCCATTCCTGGGCCTGAGAGACCTGCCTTCAATCCTGCATCACGAATTCGAGCCATATATTTGGCAGTCTTCATTAAAGTTTGGATCGGATCCCCCTGATACGACTCTCTCTGGTGCTCAAATTTACCTAAGAGCTCAGTCATGGAATGAAGGTAACGCAAGGGCGTCATATCGATGAATTCAATTCTCTCACCCTCTTTCTGCATTTGATTGACCACATGGAAAATAGCCCCTGTAGAATAGTGAGGATCTTTCTCGAAAAGACGGACTTCCATGGAGAGGCTTAACAACTGAACTCTCTGGGACATACTCAGCGGTATAATATTTTCTTGAGTGACGACATTATTTTCTTCCTTGAAACGAGCTAATCTCTCAAGCTTCCTTCGTAAAATTCGACGTCTGGCTTCTTCTTCCCGCAATCCCTCTGGAATTGTTGGATCCAAATTTGAGATTTCAGCGGCAAGCTGCCCTTGTACTTTTCCATAGTAGGCCTCGGCTTGTGCCAAAAAATCTTGCAAGGAAGGAATTTCCTTTAAAGACTTCCACATTTCATGGGAAGGACCCCCCCCATCGATCAAAAAAGCAGTATAGGCGACCTGAGTCTCCAATAGCAATGCCTGTTGACGACGAAGAGAATCTTCTTGGCGAGAGATATCGATGATCAAGGGGTCTCCATAAGAATTTGCATCGAAAACCTGATAAGAAGAATCTTGAAAGCCCGCCTCTTTCCAAACATCATCAAAGGCCATCAAAATCCGCTCGGACCCTTCATTGAGAATGCTGAGGTCATAATCACTCCCCATTCCAACTGAACCTGTAGAGTTTAAACGGACTTCTCGGAAATTTTTGATTTTTGAATGAACTTTAATCCAAGAATAATTCTGATGAGCCCTTTCTTCCGCCTTCATTAAAAGGGTATCCACAACCGCCTTTCTCTGTCGTTCAAAAGCCTTTTGAAGTTCTTCAGAAAGATTAAATTCTTTCACCCATGCACGAATCTGATCCCAATCTTGCACCTCTTTAAAAAAGGCAAGAAAACGCTCATCCACCCCCTCATCGGTGACTTGGGAAAGTCCATTTCCAACAGAAGATAAAAGCTTTTGAAGAGGAAGAGGAAGCGGCTGATGAATCCTCTGGATAATATTTCCTTTATAAAAATCAAAGTCATAGGTCAAAAGATTTCCCTTTCGATCGGTAGAAGTAAAAAAAGTTTCTTTCAAAACGCCCAGGGCATCGCGAAAATAAGTTTCTGCCTCTACTCCAAACTTCTGAAGTAATTCTGAGCTCCGCGAAAGATTTTTTAAGAGATATTCCAACTCCTTTGAATTCATCATGTACCATGAACCCGCAATGGCGACCACCTCATGGGGATTTTGTTTCCAATGAGACCGGTCTCCCTCTTTATCTTCTCTAAGTTGGCTGAAAGAAATACCTGCCTGACGAAGTTGAATCGCTCGAGCCTCAAGAAAACCAAATAGATCATCCCCTTTTGTCTCTTTAAATTGAGCGATTTCCTCATCTATTTGGAAAACATCGCCTGTTAGCTGGATCATATCTTTTTTGTTCAACAAATTCATATATTCATAAAGATCCGAACTCACATAAACCACCTCTTCTCCTCGTTCCTGACGAACCCAACCGTCTGGTTGCAATGATCTAAAGCCCTCAATACTGAGGGAAGCAAGCTGATCCATTGTAAACCTGCTCCCTGCATCATCAATATAAGCGGTAAACCCCGAAGCCTTACTCATACGAATCCAACGATCAACAGAGAAGAGAGGCGTTTTTTCACGATTTGAGCCCGTCGAGAGTTTGTGACACAGCTCATGAAAAAATGTGACCGCCATCGGCTCACTTGTTCTTTGTTGCTCTAACAGTTGAAAATTAAGTGAAAGGGAAAGAACCGTTTGAGCAAGCCGAGCTACCCCCAGTGAAGACATTCCTCTTTCCGCACCTGAAAAAGCAATAAAGGTACGATAGGCATCCGTCATGGGGCGGGGAAGAAAACTGACGGCCTCTTCCATTTCTTTTATGAAAGACTCTGGAATGGGTGCCTCAATCGCAATGTTACGTGCTCGAGCCTCAAGGTGGAGCAAAACTAGATGATATAAAATAGATGATTTCCACTCTGCTTCTCTTCCCAGGACAAAATTTCTTTGGAGATATGAAAGCAAATTTTGTCCTTCCCGATCTATGCCTCTTTCCTCTTTTTTATATTTTTGAAAGAGAAAATCATTAAAAAGATGGCTAACCATATGATTGAGAATTGCATCCCCAACATCCGGAATGTAGGATAGTGCGATCATCAAAGCCCCTATCTCATCTTGGGTCAGCTCAAGTCCGCCAAGAGGATTTTGGAAAGTGCGGTCAAACACGGAAAGATGAACCGTCCTGGTTTCAAGACAATTTGATACAAATAGGACCAGTTGATCCTTAAGCTCAGGTCGTATAGGTAAAGGCCTCAGCTTTTGTTTGAAGCTCTCTAATTCAGGCCTTTCTACAACCGTTTGTCCCCCCAAAACTTCCAGTTTCACCGTTTCAGCTATATCAAGTCTGCGAGGCTCAACCGAAGGAACCAATATCGCTGAATCCCCTTCCACAGAACGGGCCGGCATAGATGTAAAAATACCGCTGGGTTTAAAAGCAATGGAAACTGGAACAACCTCGCGTACAGTAGAATCATGTTTTCCATTAATACCCTCAACAATTGTGGCTGTACTCGTAAGAGCTTGCTTCAAAGCACTTATTTTATCCTTTATGTTTAAATATGAACCATTTAAAAAATTAATCACTTCCTTCAAAGCAGGGGTCACCACAGCAACATTTGCTTGGTAAAAACGAAGAGCGGCCTCTAAATCAGAATAGCTATAATGTACCGCCAAATAAGCAGCAACTTTCTTTACAGAATCAAGGTCCCCTTCTTCGAGAAGAGGAAGCTGTTTATTTAACCCAACTTCTTTGCCGTCTCTAACATAGACACGAGACAATTCATGAGCCCTCATCCAGCTTGTATCCTCTACAAAATCTGGGACATACCCAAGTCCTTTTTCATCCCTGTAAAACTCTTTCATGAGTTCCAAAGCAATATCATGAATCTTGTTGGAATCCTGGCCTAAATCTAGCCAAATTTTTTGCGAGATAGCCTTTAATTTTTCCTTTTGTTCACTCCTAGACAACCCCTGCAAATCAATAAACTTAGGAATAACAATTGGAATTGCGGTCCTTGCAGAAACTTTTTTGGCAAATTCTTTGAATAAATGATGAATGGCCTTGGAATGCCCCCCTTTATCGTCGCTTTCAACAGCCAAAGTGTTTGAAGTTGATTCACCTCGTCCACGCGCTTGGGCTTTAGCTAATTCGGCCTCTTCCCAATAGCCAAAAAGCTCTGTCTCAAAAAAACGCTTCACATTGACTTCATCAGGAATGGCAATCAAGGAGGCAACGTAAGCCGTATATTCATCATCAGCAAAACTCAATTTAAAATGTGGATTTATCTTTTTTAATAAAGCATTAAAATTATGCAAAGCTTCATGATAACCTGTGGAAAGTCTTAAGCGCTCAAGTTCTTCACTAGAAAGTTCCCGCCGACTCTCGCTATCCTGCAATAGAACATAAACTTCATCATTTATTCCCGGAATTTTAAAACCTCGGGCATTTCCTCGATTATCGTAATCTGGATGAACAAAAAGGATACGAAATGGGGGATGAAGACCTAAACTGATCGGAATGTATGAATCTAGGCGACCGAGCAAGATCGAACCATAAGCTCTTCTACTCTGGAAAACAAAATGGTAGGGTTTAAAAAATTCCCTTAAAAATTCTGCGGCGGCAGCATAGCCCTGTCCTTTTTTGAGGATAATTTCAATATTTTTAAAAAGCTCTGTATCTCTATTTTTGGGGGAAAAGCTTACTTCTATTGAAGGATTTCCACTTTGAAGAGATACTCGAAAGCGGTTGTAAATTTCTTCAACCTCTGCCTGTGTGTAGGACAACGGTTTTTCTACAGAGGATAGTGAATAAGGGCTCTTATTCTTTCCAAGATGCCTTACAATCAAATGACCCTGACTATCCTTCTTTAATGAAAGATGAAAACGAGATATCAGACTTTCAGAATCCTTAATAACTAAATTGAGACTCTTCGGAGAGCTTCCAGCAAATGGCGAACTTCCAACCCGTAATTCTTGATCACCAACCTGAATGACGCTCTCACCAGAAACCACAATGAATTGACCCTTTGCTGAATCATATGTAATAGTAATAGGCGCCTCTGAATAACCTGCGAGTTTGACCTGTAAAATTTTTCCAGATAAGAGATCAGGTGAAATGCGGTAGAATTCTCCTTTCTTCCAAACTCCTTCTTCCAGCGATATAGATTGTGAAAATCTGATTAAGGCTTCTTCCTTCCATTGATCTATTTTTTGGGCCAGCTCACCAAGGACATCCGCATATTTAACAGGCAAACCTTGCTGGACATATTCTTTAATCTTTGATTTATATTCACGAGCACTTTTGAGATTGTCTAAATAAGCCCAATCGCCTCGTTGAGTTGCACTGAAAATTTCATAACGAATTCTTTCTCCTTGAGAAGCTCTATATTCTGCAACCACCCCAACTCGATGCGCATGAAGTTGAACTTTAGAATCCTTAGATTGTTTGGCCAAATTTTCTTTTGTCTCATGGAGAGCGACACCTCTGATCATTTTCATGATATCAAAATCAAGGGCTCTCGCTTCTTTCAAAGACTCTAGGCTCATCACCGTATAAAGTTTTCCATCCACTTCAAAACTGAGGGTCGAACTCTTGCCGCGCGAGCCTTCAAAGAAAACAGAAGTCGAATCTGTCCCCGAACGCAAAGCCCCCGGTAAATCTTTTAGAGAGGTAATAAAAATATTATTCTCTTTAAGCCAATCAGATTCATCTTTTTTCAAACCTAGTCCAGGGGAACTTCCATTCACCAAACCAATCTGTAAACGTTGAAGAACCATTACAAAATCTATCGAACTCAATGAAGTTAAATCCCCTAATGCCAATTCCTGATGCTCGCCCACCGGCTGAGCGGTGGAAAGAGGAATTATTTCCGCTACCGGAGGGCCACTGGCTTCGAGAGCAGCTATATTAACTTCTACCTCAGACAGCTGTAACCCCATAACCTGACTGGTTTTTCCATCGATTAAAAAAGTAGCGAGATTAATTATTAAATTTTTTCCGGGCAAACCTTCAAGAGGAATCGCACATAAAAGCTCGCTTCCTTGTAAAATGAATTTTAAATTTTGAAGATCTAGAGAGAAATCTCGAAGAATAGCCCCTGGCGACGACCGATCTTGTTCGAGCGCAGTCGAGAACCCGCTCTTTCCCATAGCCTGAAGCCTTGCCCCAACAAAATCACCAAAAGATTGTGGACTGACAGCCGCATCAGTTGCTTTAAATTCAGCATAAAGACTTTTTAAAATGGTCGAAATCAACTGAAGTTCATAGGCAATAATCGGAGCTCGGTCTTCGGGAAGGCCTTCAGCATTGGTCATGAGCCAATGCATGAGACTCTTCTGGCTCGAGGCTCGAGGCTGGAGGCTAGAGGAGGAAATAGGAAGAGATTCATTTTCTGCTTCTTCGGTTTGTTTTTTTTCTTTTGTTTCTGCCTCGAGCTTCGAGCCTCGAGCTTCGAGCCTAAGATTTTCCCCCACCCATTTCTCAAAAGGGGTCAGCTCCCCCATCATTACAGATTCATAGCGGTCCGCAGAAGATGCATTAAAATGAGGGATGAAGACAACATACGAGTAGCCCGCCTGTTTCAAGGCTTCCTTTAGAGCTGGAGTATGGAACCCCCCGGTCATCACGGCCCCGAAAGACTCATCAGACTCTTTCAAGCGATTTAACGCCCGAAGCGTCATTTCATGATCCCGTTCAAGCGTTGCTTCATAATAAGGTTCGATCTGGCTAAGCCGATCGGCCAAGGGATAATGGATATCTTCAGCATGCTCTTCTACAGTGTAAGCCCCCGATTCATGCTGAATGAATTTTAAAATTTTTGGAATGAGCTTATCTTTTTTAGAAACGTATTCCTGATATTCAGATTTCTCAATGGAGAGATCTGTAAGGCGATCCAGAAGATTAATAAAGGATGAATAGAGGCATAAAGATTTTTCTTCCTCGGTCACACATTCAGCAAATAAGGTTTCAAAGGCAAGTTTTTGGATTTGTTCAAAGAGGAGGGCATCACTGACTTTTTGCACCGCTTCGAGATAGTTCATGTAGTTTTGGATATTTGGATAAGAATTTGAAATGCTCGAGGCTCGAGGCTCGAGGATCGAAGCAGGCATAGAAAGCTCCATAAACCTCTTCACTGTCTGATAAAATTCTAAGGGGGCAATCTCATTCAAACGATACGATAAAGTCTGCTCTAAAAATTTGGCCATTTCCTCATCACTGGCCTTTCCGTTGACGGCGATGAGAAGCTTTCCCATTTCATTGTGAATTTTCTTTAGATCAATATTTTTCTTGAAGGGAAGCGTTGCAAGATAAGGCTTAATCTCTGAAAAATTTTCAAGATTGATTTTTGCCTTTTCGCTCTCCCTCATGAGACTTCCCATAAAATGCTCTAAATCTATTTTGTAGGTAAGATAGTCATTCAATTCCCTTACAAAACTCTGAACTTCACCTGTATAGACATAATCCGAAAACTGAGCCATTAAAATTTTTAATTTAGCAATATGCTCTTTCAATTCTTTGCGAAGAGAGACCGTATCCCGGTAGGCATGATAATTTTTTAAGTAGAGATGGATATCCTCAATCCCATAAAGTTGAAGAGGCTTTTCTCCATTGATCGCTTCAAACTCAGCACCCGTGAGCTGACCCAAATTGAGATATTCCTCGGACACCTCTTTTAATATTTTTTTATCGGGGAAAGATCGAAAGCGTTGGGTCGAGAGCTCACCCGAGGCGGCTTCGATGTTGATCCTTTTAAGATTATATTTTTGAGCGAGATATTCTAAGAGGTCCACCGTATTTTTCTGAGCTTGAGGATGGGCATGAATATCCTGAAAGAGGAAAACGGTATGGCTTGAGTTCGGCGCTTGATACGTCTCGATCACCCGTCCCAGCTCTGTCGGAATAAAAATAGAGGAAGAATTTTCAAGAGAAGAAATGGACGCCGCTTCTTTAGCCCCTAAAGAGGCGTAAAGGGAGAGGTTGTCCTGAGCCAGAAAGGCCAGAACAACCGTTGAGCTGATAATTTTTTTGAAAAATTTAAAATTAAAAATCCCCATAATCCTTCTCTTGAGAAAAGCATAACTTTTCTCTCCGTTTGATAAAGTAAACTTCTCGACTCTCTCTCGATAAACTCAAGATCACTCGAAGAATAAAAGACTACGCCTTTACCGCAGCCAAGTCATACATCTGACGCGTTGCTTTATATTTTTCCTCGTCTAATTCTTCTTTCTTAAGATGCACGCTATAGGTCTTCACTCCTTGTCCCACCTCTTTTGCCTTAAACCGTTTTGCAAGCTCTGCATTCATTGCGCTCAATTTATCAAACATCGTTTGATCAAGCTGGATATCAATCGCATCGCCCAGTATGAGTTGATTCAAAATTTTCGAGTAAATAGATTGATGGCTGGGGTCGATCACAACCTGAATATTTTGAACTTGTAATCCCATTAAACCCTTCGCCTCAGCCGCTTTTATAATATAATTTTCCATATTTTCAGGGCTTGCCTCTTCTCGAGTGGGTGCCTGCTCAAAAATAATTCCTTCATTTCTAAATCTCAACAAAACTTCGGCTCCAGGAATTTTCTTATCAACCAATGCCTGAAGGCCACCGATCTTACCTTCATGGTCAACCAATACTATTTTCATTTGGCCTTGACTCTGACGCATCTGGGCCGCTGCTTTTACTAAAACTGCAATTGAAGCCTCAGCCCCAGGACGAGCGATATTATTACCATCCACAAGAGTCGAAAGATCGATCAGCAAAAGCGCCGGAGCTCTATCCAGTGCCTCTGGTCTGTCCATAAAAAGTCCACGAACAACTCCCTCAAGCGCTTCAGCCTTAGACGCTTCAAAACGATTCGCAGATGTTTTCCGGATTGACTTCTGAAGCAATGCAAATTGTTTAACCGAGGTCTCAAATTTTTCAATTTGGAATATGACATTATCCGGAGACTTTCCTAAGGCTGTTAATATCAAGGGTAAATATTGCTTAATAAATTCTCTCTGCTCAGCACGATCATCTCCAATCACAGCTTGAAGGGCATCTAGATCCATTTCTCGAATTTCATTCCAGAGAAATTCTACTTGAGTAATATCAGTCCAACCATTTTCAATGATTTGAAGGGCCCAGGCCAATATATGACTGACACGAGCAAGATCTGGTAACTCCCCCAACCCCTCTTGAACCAAGAGGGGAGTCCCTCCTACTGAAGTCTCTCCCCTTTCTTTTAAGGGGGAGCTGGAGAGGTTACTCTCCATCCAATTTTTAATAAATATTTCCATCTTTTCATGCTGAAGAGCAATTTTTTTATCTTGGGCATTCCTAGAAATAAATATATAGAGCTTGCCATCATTCCCATAGCAGTGATAGGCCCCGCCGACCGTCTTTAAAATATCTTTTAAACCTGGAAACAATTTTTCCAGATGAGGATCATTTTCATCATAGTTCACTTCCTGATACGTTGTAACCCCTCTAACTCCCCTTAAACTAAGGGGAGAGCCCGTCTCCCTTCCCGATTCAAGAGTAGCCATCTCCCCTCTTGGTTCAAGAGGGGTTGGGCGAGTTACGTTCTTTAACTTACTTAAATAAGGGTCGCCATCATCAATTGTCACCGTCCGACTCTTACTAATTTTTTTTAGATTTACTGCAAATTCAATCATCTTTAATTCCTTATCACGACTCAAACTCACTTGATGATGCACCAATTTCTTACGAGCTCCGCCGCTTCCTGGCGTACCAGAGCCCGGAGGTGTTTTGGAGCCTGAAATTCGGGCGAGCCATCGGACGAAGGGAGATTGCGCAAACGCTTCAACCTTAAGCCAAGAAATTCCTGCCAATGTTGTATAAATTAGACTTTTTCGAAAGGTTAATTCCTCTAATGCCCTTTCCCTGAACCTTGATTCATAAGCGTTTAACTCGTCCATATTAATCTGCATAGTTCGCATAGGTTCTGGCATGCGCCTATTTAAAGTTTCTATGACCCGATGCTGAAGAGATGCCCGCATTTCAGACGTTTCTGCTTCAACTCTTTCGAGAAATGCAGTGTCTTTCTCCCTCATTTTTCTTTCATGAAGTAGTGTCAACCCTTGTTTTCCATATTTGATGACCTCTAAAGCCGCCGCCCCTATGTGAGCTGCAAGGACAGCGATGCTATATTCACGAGTTTCTCCACTATATCTTGCTCTACGCTGGACAAGTCTCTCTTCTAAAATAGGCTCTAGTTCATCTATCAAATCTGGATTGCTTATAATCCACTGCATCAAGTGCCATTCTGAAATTTCATGAACACCCACTTCGTCACGTTCTTCCATTTTAAGGTTTCGACTCATCCAAATTTCAACACGATTCCTTTCAGCAACTTTAATCACCGCATCATTTCCTTGAAGTTTATCAGCAGGCACCAAATAACAGCTTAGTTCGGCATCTTCACCCAAAAAGTTTTTAATCTGTTTATAAGGAAAAGATGGAATTAAAAATGACTCGTACTTATTTGACTCTGCCGGCTCATGAAGTGAGGGAAGACCCATCTCACCCTGAGAAGAACGGCTTTGATCGGCCCTTTGACCCGTAGAAGTAGTTGTAGAAACTGCATGAGCAAGCGTACCAAAAGCACCCGCCACCTCTGGAGCCAAAACATCATCAACGATTTCGATGTCAGGTGAAATTTCCTCTGGTAAAACAATGTCTAATTGATCTAGGGCCTCTGAAGTCGACATTCTCTGTGTAACGTCCTTCGCGAGAAGTCCTCTGAAAAAAGTTTGAAGATCGGAATTCAATTTTGAAAAAGCTGCTTCATATTGTCCATCAAAGGGATCGACATTTGTCACCTTTTCACGCCCTTTTACTGCACGACCTTGCCCCGTGGGCACTTCTCTATCCATGACTCGAAAGGGACTTGTGTTTAAAAGGGACATATATAAAATAACCCCCAGTGCAAAAAGATCACTTTTAAAACTGAAATTGCCATCATAAGTTTCTGGAGACATATAGGTAAGAGAGCCAATAATGAATCCGGATCGAACCTTTATTTCAGGAGAACCCGCAGCCCCAAAATCGATCAGGGTCATTTTGTTTGTTTTAGGATTATAAAAGAAGTTTGCAGGCTTAAGGTCTCGATGGACTAAATTTAGGCCATGAACTTCTTCCAAGGTTTTCAGCAGCTCTTTAAAAGCCGTCAAAATATTATTCTGAAATGTTTCATATGTTAACTCTCCACTCACCAGTTGAGTTCGAAGGTTATGAACATATTGATCCCATCTGATTGTCCCTTCTTCTTGAGTTACATCATCCATTGCAATGAATGAATCCCCATTTTCTAGAACACCAAACTCACGAACCGCAGGGTCTGGATTGTTTGGAAGGTCATGTACTTGTTTCTGAATTTGAGCTTCTCTTTCAGGGGTTGGGAGATAATGATAATCATCCTCTGGGCGAGGCGAAATAATTTTTAAAGCTACGTGCTCGTTAGCATTTGTATCCAGAGCTCTAAAAACAGAACCTTGACCTCCTTCACCTAACTTCTCCAAAATCTGATAGTGACCCATGACTGTTCCAATCTCATAAACATGTCTAGGTGTAGAAGGTGAAGCAGAGGGCGACAATCCACTCTCCCCTTCAGGAGCAGGTTCTTCTAGCAAGGCTTCGACTGGGACTTCAGGTCTAGCTAAAAAAGAGGAAGCCTCTGCCTCAGCCAAAATAACCGGTGTTATTCTCTCTAACTCATTCAAAGCCTGAGCGGCATTTTTGAATCTTTGACTCACATGCTGATCTAGAATTTGTCTTATATAAGACATCAAGGGAGGAGAAATAGAAGCAATATCTTGTCCCTGAAACGCATCATTACCCAATTTCTTCGTTGCAATCACAACTTCTACATCTCCTGGAGCAATGCCAAAGGGAAAAGAAGCAGCGATCATATTAAAAAAGATTACGCCAGCAGAATACAAATCTGATTGAACCGTTCGTCTTGTCTCAGGAGCTGCGTATAAGAAAGAAAGCTGCTGAAGGGCTTGTTCTTCTTCCGTCTCACTTGTTGAAGAACCAAAATCAAGGAAGGTGATTTGATGCTTAGAGGCATTGTAGCGTATATTTTCAGGTTTAAGGTCATTGTGTAATATCCCCCGAGCATGAAGTTCACCCAAAGCAGTCAGTAAAGCTTTAAAAAACGTTAGCATCTCTTGCATGTATACATCTCTTGAAAGAGTTCCTTCATCCATCCCATCTTGTAAGCGTACAATATAATCCTGAAGATCTTCATCTTGATTAAAGTCCATCACAAGAAAATGACGTTGGCTCCCCTGATCATAACCATATCCATAAACTGAGGGGGCAGGTCCTCCATCGCGGGATGCAGATAACTGACGTTGATATTCTTGCTCAATTTTTCTTTCGGCATCCTCAGCTCCCTCTTTCATCCACTTAATAGCACGTACATTGCCATCAACATCCTTAGCCTCCCAGGTTTCTGCAGTCGTTCCTTCACCTAATTTATTTACTAAGCGATAGCGACCATCAATAATCGTTGCCCCCTGACGATTCCATTGACTTAACACTTCAAAAGCTTGGACTTCAGCATTCAAAGCTTCTAAGGCATCATTGATATTCCAATAAAGCTCATCCAGTTGTTTTCTATCTTCCGCCGAAAGTTGAGCCAAAGCATCTCTTGCACTAACAAAATCATTCACTAAATTTGCTTCGCTCAGATTTAACGACGTCACCTCATCAGGTGAGGCAGAAGATAAATCTTCCCTCCATCCCTCAACTTGATTCATTGCCTCAGCAATACGATTCCGTAGAGAAAGCATTTGAGACCGAAGCGTCTCTTCTCCTTCAGACCCAGCCAATTCAGGAGACGGAGCTTCTTCTCCTCCACCAGCCAATTGAAATTCATCTAAAGAAGCGCTGTTAAAATCAATTCTCAAAACGGGCAGAAGATGATCATAAGTATGCTGATCTGGCGAAGACAAAACCTGCTTCAAAATTGCCTTTCGTTGCTGGTGAATTCCTGTTTCTAATACAGGATCATTTAATTGGTTTAAAATAGATCTCAAGTCCTGATCACTTTCAAGAAGTCCTAAAAATTCGACATATCGCTCATCGATTCTTTTCAAGGAGGCCCCGCTCCCTTTCGGAAGTTTCCGAGCTCGATCAAGGAGACAATCCATCCAAAAGGCTGAAACAGCATGAGGAGTAAGCGTCTCCACAAAAGTATTCCCTAAAACGCCACGAGCAAGAACCTGTAAGGGTGCTTTAAAAGGTTTCATTCCCTTTTCACTGTAAGGTCTAAATCGAAAAATGAGGGGCTCCCCTTTTATTAATCCAAATACAAGCCGGGCCCCTTCTTCATCCAAAGCACTATATAAAATTTTAATCCCTTCACGATCTCTATCTTTTAACCACTGCGCTAATTCAGGATTTTTCTCTCTCCGCTTACGCGCATAAGCAAGCGTTGCTGCCGTCAGAGCAAATTCAGCCTTAAAATCATCTCCCACTTGCGTTTTTCTTCTGGGATCCGTGCTGATAAATCCAATGCCATCCTCTAGAGCAAGCATTTCTCCAATCCCCTTTAGATCTTCAGCCGTCAACGCATATTCTGGATCGCCCATTCTCTTCAGATAAAGCTGATAAGCCTCTTCAATAGAGTCCCTCGGAATCACAGGAGAAATCACATGATAGGAAATATTTTTTTGTTGAAAGAATTTTTCCAAACCAGGGGTATGATAACCCCCAACCATCAGAACAGCACTCTTAACATTTTTTTCAGAAAACGAAGCCATGAAATTTTTGGCGATTTCTCCATCGCGAGATTTAATAGTTTTGTAATATTGCTCATACAATGGAAAATATTTTTTCAATGGAGCACTATCTTCGCCCATAAACTGCTGAATTTTATCCCAGCCCAAACGCTCAATCGTTTCCTCAACAAGCGTTAAGTCATCTTCACGACCTCTTAATTCCGCCATTCTTTTAAGGGCATAGAGCCATTCAAAAATAATTGCGGATTTATCAGAAATAAAACTCAGTTTAAGATTCTCTTCAATCTCACGAATTTCTTCCATCAATTGATTGTCATTAATTTCAGTTCTAAACTGATAGGCCTGAATCGAACGGTCAATATTAGGGTAATCTTTTAGATTAATTTCTGAGCGCTTAGAGAAATCAATCAGAGCCAGATAATATTCATTAATTGAAAGCTCATTCATTCGATATTGAAGCGTCAGTTCAAGTAATTGAATGAGATCCTTTCGGGATAATTCATCACCTAAAACATCCAGAAGCTTTCTCTCCTCATCTCCCAAGAGACTTGGATGAATTTCTTTTTCCATTTCAAAGTAATGAAGAACGTTTACATAATTTCGGATTTTGGATTTTGGATTTTGGATTTTTAAGGAGATCTGTAAATCGCTTAAAGCCTGGCAATAATCAAAAAGGCTTAATTCGTGACGAACATATTGATCATGAAATTTAATCAATGAAATAAGTTGAGAGTTTTTTGCCTCGAGCCTCGAGCCTCGAGCCTCGAGCTGCTTTATTAATTCCTCTAAAACGGGCAGGACTTCATCCTTCACCTTTAAAACATCTAAAAAGAGTTTCTTATTTTTTAAATAGTAAAGAGGCGTTTCAATTCCATAGAGAAGTGGATTGGACTCACTTGTAATGGCATAAAACTCAGGCCCATTGAGCTTGGCATTTTTCATCAAAAATTCTGCAGTATCTCGGCGGATTTCTGGATCTGGAAGATTCTTAAAATAAGAATAATCAAGGGCGCCACTGGCGCCTTCAAGGGCGATGAGAAAGCTGGAGCTTCGAGCTTCGAGGCTACTTTGGCTCGAGGCTCGAAGCTCGAGGCTCGAGGTAAATACTTTCTCAGTTTTTGCTTTTGTTTCTGCTTCGAGCTGATTTTCAATAATTTCCAAGATCCTGGCCATTCGCCATTGGACTTCAAAGTTCCCGTGGGCGTCTTGAAGGAGATAAATGGTTTTTGCATCTTTATCGGGAGAAATCCAGCTTCGCTCAATCCATCCTAATTTTTGAGGAATATAAAAATCTATATTTTTACCGAGAGAAGAAACGGAAGCAGGATTAAAGGGCAGCGTTTGCGCAAAAAGACTCTGGGAAGAGAAAATCATATCTTTCTCTATCAAAGAGAATGCGAAGGCAACCGTCACCCCAATACGGATCAATTTTATAAATAATGTTTCTCTTTTCATACTCCTTCTCTAACTCCCCCATCTCCAAACTCCCAATTTAAAGATACGATCGAGATGGACATTTCCAACATAAAAAAACCTCTTTTTTGTTTACGCTGCTTCTTGGGCCATCGGATGCACCCTTCTTCTTTCATCTAATCTTTGAGAAGGACTTGAATTCGTAGATGGATCATTCGATAATCCTGCAAGCAAGAGATCCACAGCCCCAATAAAATCCGCTTCAGTTGCAATATCTCTAAAATGGGCATAGCTTCCATACTGATTCGTAACCAAACTTGTCAAATCTTGATACGAAATATGTCCCGCTTGAACCATGGTCATCAAAGAAGTAATGACGGCTCGTTTGTTCTCATTCAACTCTGCCTGATGTCGAGCGAGATAATGTTCAATATCTTTGGGACGAGCGGATAATTGACGCATACCCTGAGCCACTTGACTTACCTTTTCTGTAAAATGGGCCAAGGAGGTATCCGTCTTTTCTTCAGAACCCGCCCCCGCAAGAAGCTCATTCATTGAAGCCTCAAATTCTTGAACTGAAGGCAATGTAAGTAATTGTGTTTCAATGGCACCCATGGCTTCTTTAATTTTTGATTGAACAAGAGCACGATCTTTACGATTAAGATCTTTACGTTTTGAATCCTTCTCTCTCGCCTCATACTGTTCTAAAATTTCTTTCATTTCATAAAGCATTTCTTGATTCGTTAAAAATGGTGCTATGGATTGAAGATGATTGATCAGTTTAAGAATATCAGCAGCTTTTGCTTTATATTGACCTTGAAGCACACCCAATGCAATGCCTCTTAGACCCAAACGAATTCTGTTCTCTTGTTCATCATCTGCCGCTTGCGTTAATGCTTGTTCTAATTTTTCAACAGCCAATGAAATCAAACCTCGCTCCATCAAAGCCATCGCGGCCTCGATCATCTTATTCACTTCTTCTTTCTCTTGAACTTTCAAAAGACGATTGGCCTCTCCCATAAGAGCTTCTAGTTGTTTTGTTATTCCTTCACTCTTTACAGATTTGAGAGCTGAAGCTAACTCCTGAATCGCTTCATCAATTTTTCCTTCTTTGAGCAACTGCTCAGCCTTTTCACCCCTACGACGAGCCGCACGATCACGCTCTATTTCTCGAATTTGTGTTTGAGCACTTAAAGCAATTGCATTCTGAGGATCGATTGCAAGAACGGCTTTATAGGAAGCCGCAGCCTTTGAAAGCAGATCTTGAGCTGTTAAACCTTGAGGAACGTCATTTATTTCCCAAAGAGTTCTATAGATCGAAACCAAGGTCAAGGCAACTTCAATATTCGAAGGATCCTGACTGACTCGCTCTTCATATTCCCGCATCAGAAGATGGCTTGGGTTTTCTGTATTCTGTGTCAAAAGGTCAAGATAACGGAACAATCGTTCATGATCCACACCTTCCCCTATCAACCTTTCTATAGCCTTTTTCACTTCTGCTTGTTGAGCAGCATTTAATTTAAGATAAGCTCTTCCCAATTGATTGAGGTCATTTAAATCCTGTGCAACACTTAAATGATCCACTCCACGATTGTTTCTCAAAAGATCTACGAGTGCTCCAAAGATTATCGAAGTCGGACCTTTCAGTTGATTTGTGATCTCGGAAAAACTGCCTGTGAGTTTAACCACACGTTGATATTCACTGATTGAAGAAAGAACACTCATCATTCCTGCACGAGCTGTTCTTAATTTTTCTTTGGTTATTTCAGAAGTCGTACGAGTGATCTGACCATTCATTTTTTCAATCAATTGGACAATTTGTTTTTCGGCACCAGGAAGAACACGTTCGGCATCTGCTTTGTCAGAGCTCAATTTCTCTAGTCTACCCACCACATCATTATTAAACTGAATAATTTCCCAGCCCTGTACCGATGCAGCTCCAACCGAAAGCTCAGCCAATCGAGGGGTCGCACGAAGGGCTTTTAGAATCTCTCTGTGTAATTGATAAACTGGTTTATTTTCATCACCCATCTCGCCTAAAAGAGCATGTTCTTTAAGTTTTTGAATATCTTCCGGTGTCATTCGAAGCATCATTCTTAAATCAGTCCATCGGCGAATTGAAAAACCATCGCGTCGATATTCCAAAATGGTGCGAGCCATCTCAGGCGTAAGACCTTCCACCTTTTCCAAACTCTCTTGATCAGCCTCATTAAGATTGACCTTGCCCACTTCTTTGGCACGCGCTTGGGCCTCTTTGACAGCCTTGTCGAGATTTTCTTTCTCTGTTTTGTATTGTTTTGTTGATAATTTTTCAACTTCTTTTGCCAATTCCTGAAGAACATTCGCTTCCAAGGCTTCCGGTGAGACTGCCAAGCCCGCTTGATCAAGCAAGAATTTTCTCATTCGAAGCGATAGTTCTCGCTCACCCGTTGAAAGCTGATCGATTCTTGCCAGAAGGGCATTGACTATCTTCTTCCAGTTTTCTGCTTCCTGCTTTTCTTTCTCTCCCAACTCCCGACTTCCAACTCCCAACTGATTTTTTACCACCGCCGGAATTACCGCATAGAAAGCCTCTGCCGAAAGATTTAATCGTTCTATAGGCTTTTTCAATTTAAGAAGCTCTCGTTCCTTTACCCGAAGATCATTTCTTAAATCATCGAGCGACTTCTCTTTGGTTTGAGTTTCTAAGAGTTTGGCCCTTTCTTCATTTTCTTTTTCTAGTGCAGCCAATTTCTGAATCTCTTCACCCATCTCTTCTTCGGTCAAATGTCGTCCTGCCTTTGTCAATATTTCCTCTTGCCGTATCCAATCCTTTTCTTTGTCTGACACAGCCTCTTTCGCTTCATCATATTTCTTAAGGAGATCCGCCTTGGTCTTATAAGCTTCCTCGGCCTTCTTAAAGGCCTCTTCCTTCTGGGACAAAGCCTGAGCTTGCGGCTGCCATTCTTTTTCAAGCTCGGCCACACGCTTCTCGACTTCAG
>JACOUC010000037.1 GCA_016178055.1 Chlamydiota bacterium
ATTAAGATCATGGTTTTTTAAGAATTTCTTTTGAGTTTTTTGCAGGGCTTCTTGATCCGGGAATGAGGAGAAAAAGGACATGTCCATTTGGCCGACGGAGCCTTCGGAGAAGACTGAAAAGATGCTCGAAGCTCGAGGCTCAAGGCTCGAGGATAATACTCTGCTCGAAGCTCGAGGCTCGAGGCTCGAAGTAAATACTTCTCCAGTTTTTGCTTTTACTTCTGCTTTTGTTTTTGCTTTTGTTTTTGCTTTTGCTTTTGCCTCGAGCTTCGAGCCTCGAGCCTCCAGCTGGTTTTGAGTTTTTGCCTCGAGCTTCGAGCCTCGAGCCTCGAGCTGTGTTTTTAGTATTTGAAGAATTCCTGCAATGTTCTTCTGTACTTCTGAATTGCAGTGAATGTCTTCGATGATGAAAAGAAGGGGGCGGTTTTCGATTATTTTACGATCTTTGATTTCTCCGAGGTCGGATGGGATTGTAAGGTGTTCGAGAAGAGAGGGTTGTAGATTATCCACACCCAAATTTGAAAGATTGGCCAAAGAAATGGGATTTATTCCTGAACGCTCTAAGGCGTAAGGCGTTGCTATATCGTAAAATAGAAATGAAAGAATGAGGATGAAACTCACACATTTTTGGGCAGTTTTGAACATAGATTGGCCGTTTCTAAAGTCAAAAAACAGAAATTTTTCCTTAACAATCTACCATACTAGACACAGGGGGGATGAGAAAGGTCAAAAAAATTTTTGAATTAAAGCAAAATTACTCATGAGTAATTTATACTAATGGTGAATTTACTGATGCCTTCCTTATCTCCTTATAATTTGATGGGGTCTTCCCATCATAAACAGATAAACTGACCTGCCACGTCATTTTATCAAGATAAAATTACCTACAGTATTTATATAGTTTCACAAGTTTTATTAAAATGATGAAAATAAAATATATTAACTTTTTACATTGACAATAAAAATAGTAATGTATAATGTATGGTGTATGATGACACGAACTCAGATTTATCTTAACAAAGATCAAATGCAAAAATTGAAATTTGAGGCTCAAAAAGAACATCTTTCTCTTTCTGAGCTGATACGCAGGGCCATGACCGACTTCTTAAAAAAACGGTCTCAAAAGGTTTCATGGAAGAGCGATCCTTTGGTTAAAGCCATTGGAACCCTAACACTTTCGGTTAACAATGCTTCTACAGCCCATGACTCCTATCTTTATGATAAAAAGGTCACGGATTGATTGTGGGAAAGATATTCGTTGATACCAGCGCCTGGGTCGCCCTTTTCATAGAGAATGACCATCTTCATTCAAGAGCGCTTCCCATTTTTGAAAAAATTTATCGAACAAAAACGATGCTTTATACCTCCGACTATGTCATCGACGAAACCCTTACAACCATCCTGGTTAAAGGAGATCATTCCAAATCCGTCCTTGCTGGCAAGGCACTTTTTGAAAGCAATATTATGGATATCATTTATGTTGCCCCGAATCATTTTGAAGGAACATGGGAGCTTTATCAAAAGTATAAAGATAAAAAATTTAGCTTCACAGATGTTTCTTCTTTTTTTATCATGAAGCAACTAGGCATCAACCAGGCTTTTTCTTTCGATGCTCATTTTCAACAAACAGGATTTGAGATGCTAAATTAATAAGGTCTTCGCGTTAACATCGTAAAATAGAAATAGATTTCTCATGACCACCCTCAAAAATAATTTCAAATTGCTTTTCTTGAAATTTGAAAATTAGAAAAAATTTTTTATCAAGAGAAATGAATCTGTTAAAACCCATTCCCTGACCTTTTCCCCAGAGGAAATGTGTCCTGACACTTTACAGAAAATTAAAAAACTGTGAAATTCTTTCAGTCTTTATCTATTCCAAAATTCATGAGACCGAGCTTCAACGTCTTCCAAGTCTTCCAAAGCTGAAATTCATTGCAACGCGTTCTACGGGATTTGATCCTATTGATTTGGAGGCTTGTCGCAAAAGAAAAATCCAAGTCCTCATGTCCCTCATGATGGTGAAAACACAGTAGCCGAACATACCTTTGCACTCATTCTTTCCCTCTCAAGAAATGTCCACAAAGCCTATATCCGCACGATACGAGGCGATCCTTGAGAATATTGTAACCTGAATTATGCTTTACATTGATCCATCATTAATGATAATGAAGATTTGTGAAAAATCTTATTCACTCTCTCATCTATCGTAAAGAACTCATTCAATCCTTTTGGGGACATGGAATCCTTTTAATAGGGATGCTGATCTTCTCCATTTTTCAGCCTCAACCATTCTTTAAACACGAAAAATTTTATACCGTTAATTTAACCAAATTAGGTGATTCAGGAGCTGGAGGCTTACCAAACTTTGGTATAAAAGAAGTACAAACAATTACATCTCAAGCCACTCAAGCTCCTCCCAAAGCAAAAGTTCAAACTCTGCCCAAGCCCCTTCCAAAACCAATAACCCCTCCCACACCCCCTACTCAAAAAACCATCCGTAAACCCATTCCACCTCCTTCTCTGGCCCCTAAAAAAAAGATTTCCCAAACGATTCCGAAAGCCACCCCTAAACCTCCTCCTCCAACTCCCAGCCTTTTCGATCGACTCAAAAACCGTTTTGAGAAAATTGAAACTCATGAGATTCCCCCAAAATCAAATTTAAAATTTGTAGAGCCCTCGAGTTTAACTCCAGATTCCCCATTTCTGCCAACTCAAAACTTTGCAGAATCTAAAGTCCATTTTGTAGAACCTGGAGCCTGGTCCCCCCCTCAGAGCGGCTCAAACCAAGGCCGCGAACAAACTGTCTCTATTGGAATAGGGGGTCAAGGAGGCCAGGGGAATGCCTCGGGCAAGGAATTTCCATTTAGCTGGTATATTGACCTCGTTCAAAATAAAATCACTGCAAATTGGAAAGAGCCTGCAAAATCCTTGATTCAAAATGAACATGCGTTTACCATTATTTCATTTGAAATTTTAAAGAATGGGCAGATTCGTAATATGGTTTTTCTAGAGCAGTCTCATATAACCTCCTTAGATTACTCTGTGACTGAGGCGGTACAAGCTTCAATCCCATTTCCTCCGTTGCCAGGGAATTATCCTGATAATACGTTAAGTGTAAAAATTAAATTCGAGCTAACACAATGAAAAAAACAGGATTTCTAATCGCCTTAATACTTCTTTTCCCGGGGTCATCTCATGCCACAGAGGTGGAACTTCAAATCTCGAAGCAGGCAGGGAAAAAAATGGATGTAGCGCTTGCACCTCCTCAAAACACACTTCGTAATCAAACGGCCCTGCCCAATTCTTTTCAAGAGACCTTATCCTTTGATCTGGATCAATCAGGTTATTTTGATTTGGTAAAGGCCCCTTCTGAAGTCCAGGCCATTTCAAAAAGTGAAGCGTTAGATTCCATTAGCGAAACGGCCCGGTGGAGAAGCCTGGGAGCAGAAATCGTCGTAAAAACCGCCTATGTTGTTAATGGCCCAACAGGAACGATGGACCTTTATGCCTTTGAAGTTCAAGACCAGAAAAGAATTTTTGGAAAACGCTACAAATTTAATTCATCGACCCTCAATCTTCTCGCCCATACCTGCGCCAACGACTTAATTTATCATTTAACCGGAGAACAAGGCATCGCAGGAACTGAAATTGCATTTGTTGCGGGAAATTTAAAATCCAAAGAGGTTTTTATTTGTGATACCGATGGGAAAAATGTTCGTCAATTGACCCAGGATCATCACATCGTTCTAGGAGTGAGTTGGCACCCTCAAAAAAGGAAATTAATTTATACGTCTTTTAAAGATGGGCAACCTCATATTTATCTTCATGATCTTGATCGGGGAACACGAGAGAATATTTCTCATTATCCAGGGCTCAATGCAGCGGCTAAGTTTTCTCCCGACGGCCAACACATTGCCATGGTTCTTTCTAAAGATGGAAATCCAGAAATTTATTTAACGGACCTGCACGGAGAAAATTTAAAACGTCTAACCAACCACCCATCGGTCGATGCTTCACCTTGCTGGTCACCCGATGGAAGAAAAATCGCATTCATGTCGGACCGTAGTGGCCATCCTCATCTCTATCTTCTCGATCTGAGAGGGGAAATTCTTAAACGACTCACCCATCAAGGAACTTATAATGCCTCGCCTTCCTGGTCCCCAAAAGGGGATAAAATTGCCTTCAGTTCTGATATGGCAGGAGGTTTTAAAATTTGTGTCTTGGATTTAAAAGATGAAACGATTACTATTGTCAGCCAGGAAGGAGGTGAAGCAGAAGAACCGGATTGGGCTCCTGATGGAGAACACATCGTCTATAGCTCAAGAGTGGGTGAGATCTACCAAATTTTTATTGTCAATATTTTGGATGGGAAGACCACACGTCTTTCTTCGGGGCAAATGAGCTGTTTAACACCAACTTGGTCATATTGAAAGGGGGAATGAAATGCGAAGGATGGCAGGAATATTAATTGTTGTTTTATGCGTGTTTGGATTGATGGGACTTGAGGGTTGTGCAAAGAAGAAAAAAGGTTTGGTTTCTGAGCAGGCAGGAATTGGCATGACGGGAGATAACTTACAAGCTTCTGCTCTTAAAGGAGAAGACATTCCCCTCACAGAGGGCGGCGAATTAGGATCTTTCGTTGAACCGGATGACCCACTTATTTTTGCTGATGTCCATTTTGACTATGATAAATCAGAGGTTAAAAGCGATGATCGGAAAACGTTAGAGGGGATTTCAAATTGGCTAGGGGAACACGACGATGTTCAACTCATGGTTGAAGGTCATTGTGATGAACGTGGATCCAATGAATACAATCTCGCCCTAGGCGAGCAAAGGGCCCTTGCGGTACGTCGCTATCTTGTTGGACTTGGAGTCGATGCTGAAAAAATTCATACTGTCAGCTATGGCGAGGAAAAAGCACTTGATCTTAGCCACACTGAAGAAGCCTGGTCAAAAAATAGAAGAGCTCATTTCCTGGTTTCAGTGCAATAAAATACGGTTACCCGTTACCAGTCACCGTCGATAGAATGAATGACTGGTGACGAGAGACCGGAGACTGGCAACAGGGAAGCGGTAACTCATGAGAAAAATTTTATTACTTGGAGCTCTCTCATTTCTACAATATGGTTGCGCCATGAATGAAATTGCAACCAAGAATGATGTTCAGGAAGTCCAGGGGAAGCTTCAAGCCCACCAAGTCGACTTAAGCGAGGAGGTGCTCTCTCTCAAACAAAAAATGAACCAGTTTCAATCTGAACTTGAAGAATTAAAAAATGATCAAAATTATTTCCAAAAATCAACGACCTCTCAAACAGAAGCACTTTCCTCTCGTCTCATTTTACTCGATAAAAAAATATCACTCCTAGAATCTAAAATGATCGAGATTCAACTAGAACTATCAAAAGTAAATTCTTCTGTCGGAGAAACTCTAAAAACGCAAAACAAGCAGATGGAAGAAGTAAGAAAAGCTGATCTTAGTCAAACCGAAGAAAAACTAAAGGTTATTTTCGAGGAAGTTTCAAAAGAAAATGAACGGTTATGGCGTGAAATTCATTCTCTTAAAGCTTCTCCCTCTTCTCATTCTCAAGCAAGCAATGGATTTCATGTGGTTCAATCGGGAGAAAGTTTATCAAAAATTGCATCAAAATATGGGATATCGGCTCAAGGTTTGGCCAATGCAAATTCCATTACCCATTTTAATTCGATTCGGGTAGGTCAGAAATTAAAGATTCCGGAAAAATGAAAAACGGATTCAAAGGAGAAAAATCATGCATGAATTCCTAAGTCGAATGAGTGAGTATCTCCACGCATCTCCCCTTCTTGCCCTCATCGCTGCTTATATTGGAGGCGTTTTGACCAGTTTTACTCCTTGCGTTTATCCTATCATCCCCATCACGGTGACCTATATTGGAGCTCGTGGAGAGGGTTCAAAACTAAAAGGATTTTTCCTTTGCCTTTCTCACGTTCTTGGAATTTCAGTCACCTATTCTCTTCTAGGGGCTTTCGCTGCCTTGACAGGAAAATTCTTTGGCAATATCAGCACGAATCCCTGGTCCTTTTTTATTACCGGAAATGTCGTTCTTCTCATGGGGCTCAGCATGCTGGGTGTTTTTAACATTCCCAATATCAAATTTTTAGGGAAGCCTAACTCAAAGGGTTTCGTCAAAGGCCATTTAGGAGCCTTTTTTCTTGGGCTTGCGGCAGGGCTTGTCGCGGCTCCTTGCACAGCCCCTGTTCTGGGAGTGATTCTAACCTTTGTAGCTCAAAAACAAAATTTGGTCCTGGGCATCTCAACCCTTTTCGTTTTTGCTTATGGACTCGGAACCATTCTCATTCTTTTAGGAACTTTCGCCGCTCTAGCCACAGCACTCCCAAAACCAGGCGCTTGGATGGAAAGGATCAAAAAAATATTTGGATGGTTGATGCTTTGTGTTGCAGAATATTTTCTGATTCAGTGCGGAAAGTTTTTGATTTAAACATTGAACTACGAGATCCTTCACTACGCTCAGGATGACACTTCGTTTCACTTTTCACTTTAAACTGTCTTTACCACGCCCCTCCTCCCCCTCCACCAAAACCTCCGCCTGAAAAGCCTCCACCTCCAAAACCGCTTCCGCCAGACCAGCCGGATCGGCCGGAACCTGACGACCTTGGAGCCGATGTAAAAACCCGTGAAGAGGTCCGTTCCATCCGGTTTAAGCTATTAGAAAAATAAATCATATTCCAAATCGGGTAAGGCGAAACATACCAGGAAGGAGCTGTGGTATATAAATTTGCAAAAACCTTAGACCAAGGTTTCGTCAAGTTAAGACAAATCGCGAAGGGCAGTAATTTTTCAAAAACTGCCTTTGCATCCACTTTTTGAAAAGTCTCTGCTTGGGCTCGACGAATATATTCTTCTAAACCCTTAACCTCTTCAAAGGCAAGCACTCCCTTTGAAGTTTTTCGAGGCATGAGCGGAGCAAAAAAATAGAGAAGAAGAGATGATAAAAGGGTTGTGATCAGAACAGGAATAGAAGGTAACGGCAAAAACCCTATCTGGGGCATATTTAAACTCCAAAACCATAGAATACCTCCTAACCCCAAAGAAATAACCGATGCACTTCGATAACGCTTCCTCACTTTTTCTGGAGAACCTACGAAATATCCCTCCTCTACCAATTGCTGATAAAGCGTGTGCTGCAATATTCCCAAATGTGTATAAAATTTATTCTCAAGCAATGAAAGAAGTTGGCGATCTCCGGTTGAAAAAATGGCCTTCATCAGAATTTCTTCATGGCGCTTTAAAACACTCCCTGTTTTAGGTTGAGTTTTTACAAAGAAAAAATCATCCTCCTTTTCCTCAATTTTTAAATATCCTTTCACTGCCAAGCCTACAATATTCGCCGTAATATCTCTTAAATCGACTCTCTCATCGATCAATGTTCCGACCTCAGCCGGGGTCATTCCTTGAGGAGGATCATAAGCAACCGCAATGCTTCCTCGCCCCAAAGGATCCTTTCCAGAACGAAACCAGCGAAGTAAAAGAAAGAGAAAAAGAAGAGGGAAAAGACCATAAGGCCAGTTATCTTCCAAAAACCATCGCGCTTGCTTAAAAAAAGGAGGCAACTCCAAAATTCCTTTTTTAATTCCTAAAACAATCGTCAAGCCTTCATAAGGAGATAGCATTTTTCGAGTTTCATAGACAACGGTTCTAGAATCTATTTTTTTTATTTGAATATGATAGCGCTCAACACTGCCAAATCTCCCTAAAAAAGCATCCCACTTAACATCTGAATCCTTAACGTCCTCAGGTAAGGTAATGATCATTCGGACCTTCTCTATGGCGACATTCCATTCATTTCCGGTCACATTCCAGTAAAGTTCATCATGCTCTTCAAAACCCAGAATCGCATTTTGAATGGTATAGCGAAGGGTATAGGGTTCTATTCCAGAGAGATATCGATGGGGATTTCCAATCTTGACATAGAGTTCACCCTTCTTAAAAGAAGTCCAGAATCGATCTTCCGAGTGATGACTGCTAGCTTCTTCTAACTTCGTTCTTAAACGAAGTTGATGACCTAAACGGGTTTTATTGACCCATGGAATAAATCGATAAATTCCATGGTGGGGATCTTCAGAAAAATCTGCCGTGATTTTTTCTTCAACGGTGATGCTGGAATCTTTGTGAATATCGACATCGACTTCAAAGGCTCGAATGGACCAGGCGTGAACGTCGCAACACAAAAAGAATAAAATTGAAAATAGAAGAAAATTTTTCCATATTTTTTTAAACTGAAAAGCAAAAATGAATTTCGGATTTCGGATTTTGGATTTCGAAATCATAATAAGTTAACTTTCTGGGCATTAGCCTCACTCGCCTCTTCTAATTCAAAAAATTCTAAAGGTTGAAAATGGAAAATTTTTGCAATGATGAGATGGGGAAATTGACCCATGAGCGTATTGTAATCACGGACAACCGCATTGTAATAGCGCCGTGCATTTTGAATTAAATTTTCTGTGTCCGTTAATTTTTCCTGAAGACTTAAAAAAGTCGTGTTGGCTTTTAACTCTGGATAGCGTTCTGATAAAAGAATAAGCGACTTTAAATTTTGCGTGAGATTTTGTTCGCTCACCCCTTTTTCTTCAACACGATGAACGCCTTGGGCCGATTGCCGAGCGAGTGTGACCTCTGTGAGGGTCCCCCGTTCATGCTGCATATAACCCTGAACGCAGGTCACGAGACTCGGAATTAAATCGTGCCTTCGTTTCAGTTGAACATCGACATCCGACCAAGCCCCTTCAGCCCTTTTTTTTAGCCCAATCATTCGATTGTAGAGCCAACCTACCTCAACCGAAATAAGAAAAATAATAATCCAGGATATTTTCATCAAAAAGATTTTACGCGAAATGAGGGAGAGTTCATAATGCTTTTTTAGCTTTCTACCAAAGGAAACATTTATTGATGCAATATAACTCACGTAGCATCAGTAAAGCCCTCATAAAGTCAAGCCGGCATTATCCGGTGATGAGTCAACGGATCCCAGACAATCTGGAAAAACAACCCTGGTAAAATCCCTATTCCCAAACCACGAATATGTCTTATTGGAGAATCCCGTAGATCGAGAGTTTGCCTTAAACGATCCTAAAGGTTTTCTGAATAGATATTCAAAGGGTGTCATCATTGATGAAGCTCAAAGAGCTCCCGATCTTTTTTTCCTATATTCAAGGAATTGTGGATGAAAAACAGAAACCCGGTCAGTTTATTCTTACGGGATCACAAAATTTCTTATTGATAAAAAAAGATTCTTTAATATTTTCATTTTTATTTCCCTTTCTGTGTCCAAGAGAAAAAGCTATAGCTGGGTCTTATGGCTGTTTATAGAATGAGATGATTGTCAAAGCAAGATTTTTCCTACTCTCCCAAAGCATGTTCTTTTCTGGCCTACGTTACCTAAGACACTCCTTTTTTAAAAAATTACTTCAAATCTATTCTTTGGTTTTGATACCCTTAATTTTGCAACATCTGAAAAGGCATTATCGAGGCAAATTAAAAAAATCATTTCTCGTTATCCTCATTTTATCCATAACCTGATCCAAGAAAAATTGAATCATGTCTATGTATAACAAAGTCAGTGTCATCATTCCAACTTATAATAGAGCCTTGTGGCTTAAAGAAGCCATTGAATCCGTCTTAAATCAAAACTCTCGGCCTAAAGAAATCATTGTCGTCGATGATGGATCCAATGACTCTACGGCAGAAATTGTTAAACAATATTCTCAGCTTAAATATATTTCTCAAGAAAATCATGGGGTTAGTCATGCAAGAAATGTGGGCATCAAGGCATCCCATGGCGAATGGATTGCGTTTCTAGATTCAGACGATTTATGGGGCCCGGACAAACTTAAAGTTCAACTTCAAGCAATTTCAACATACCCTCAGACTTCAATTTTTTATACCGATGAAATTTGGATTCGTAACGGTCGCAGAGTCAATCAAGGGAAGCGCCATGCCAAACATTCCGGCTGGATTTTTGAGCAATGTCTTCCTCTTTGCATCATTAGCCCTTCCTCTGTGATCCTTCATCGAAACGTATTTGAAAAAGTTGGGCTCTTTGATGAAAGCCTTCCCGCCTGTGAGGACTATGATTTGTGGTTAAGAATTGCTCTTCAATTTCCGATTCATTTTATTTCAGAAACTTTAATCACTAAGCGCGGCGGACATTCTGATCAACTTTCTCGAAAATTTTTTGGAATGGACCGATTTAGAGTTCAAGTCCTGGAAAAAATTTTAAAAAATCCTTTACTGACTCCGCTTTTACGAGAATCCGTTTTGGTTGAAATTGAGAAAAAAAGCCAAGTCTATGCCGCAGGCTGTCTCAAGCGAAATCGAGTGGAAGAATATGAACAATATAAAAATAGTCCAAAGTTTCAGGTTTAAAGTTCAAAGAAAACCCAAGCCTGGAAATCCTTGAACCTTGAACTTTAAACCTTATTTCCGTCCACATCGAGTGAACAAAGATTTAGAGCGACAACGATGAACATCGAATCCTGGCCTATTTCAAAATTAAGCAATCTGTCCACCCCTTTTAACTCCACTTTTGGTGATCCGCCAAAGCTTCTTGAAGATTCAATTCAAAAAATTGGGGTCATTCATCCTCCCCTTCTTCTTACGGAGAAAACTGGACAACCTATTCTCATTTCTGGAAAACGCAGAATCGAAATTGCAAAAAAAATAAATCCCCATCAAACCCTCTGGGTCAAATCTTATACCCGAGAAGAGCTCACAAATTTACAGGCATTTCACCTCAATCTTTACGAAAATTTAAGCATCAGAAAATTTAATGCGATTGAAAAATCAAATGTTTTAGCCCTTCTTACAAATTTGGGAATCTCTCAGGAATCTCTTCAAAAAGAATATCTCTCACTTCTTGAACTCCCCCTAAAAGAGGAAACACCCCAACAATATTTTTATCTTCAGAAACTAGACGAGGAAACGAAACAGCTTGTTTCATTAGGTATTCTTCAAGTGGATTCAGCCTTGATCTTATTAAAACTTGATTTTAAAGATCGATCTTGTTTGACTTCCCTCATTCAAAATCTTCGTCTGGGAGTCAATCCTCAGAAAATACTGATCCGACTTGCCTGGGACATTTTCAAAAAAGGGAACATCCCGCCCCACGAACTTTTTGAGAGCCAAACAATGAAAAATATTCTAGAAGAAGAATCTTGGTCTACAGGTCAAAAATGGGCTTCGATCGAGTATGAATTAAGGAAATTACGCTATCCCCGCTTAAGTCAAATGGAAGAGGAATTTAAAAACATCAAAAAAGAAATGAAGCTCCCTCCTACGATCACACTCCAAAGTCCACCTTATTTTGAAAGTCCAGATTATGCGTTGCAGTTACGCTTTCGAAATTTGGAAGACTATCAAGAAAAACTTGCTATACTGCAGCAAATGGGAAATAACAAAAATATGGAAAAACTTTTTAAGCTGACTACTGAATATGAGTAAAATTTATTATCCCAAACATCTTTTCATTGAAGAATCGGTCCGAGAAGCCGAACTCGCCCAAACGGTGCTTAAAAATCTTACTCATCTAACTCCTCAATATTTTGAAGGACAACCTGAAGACTTTTTCTCGAATATCAGCATGAAAGATGGAAAAGAAGTCCTGGTCCTCGCCGAAAAAAGAGGCCGTTTTCTTAAACCCTGCCCAGGTTCAAAGGACTCCCTTTGCTGTGGTTATTTTATTTTGGAATCTCAAAGCAATTGTAATTATGATTGTACTTATTGCATTTTACAAACGTATCTTAATAGTCCTCCCTTGATCGTTTACACCAATTTGAACGACATGTTCGCTGAACTAAACGGAATGTTTGAAACAAGCGATAAAATTCAATTTCGGATTGGAACAGGAGAATTGAGCGACAGCCTCTCCCTAGATCACATTACAGAATTTTCAAAAAAACTTGTGCCTTTTTTTGCACAAACACAAAGGGCCTGCGTTGAACTTAAAACAAAATCAACTCAAATTGAAAATTTAAAAGGGCTTGATCATCGGCGCCGAACCATTGTCTCGTGGTCGCTCAATACCCCGCGTATGGCCCGGAAAGAAGAACTAAAAGCAGCCTCGATTGAAGAAAGACTTGAGGCGGCACGCCTTTGCCAAGAATGGGGTTATCCTTTGAGTTTTCATCTGGAACCCCTTCTCTATTATCCCGAGTGGGAAGAAGATTATCATGCATTAATTCAAAACCTGTTTAAGGTCATCCATCCTGAAAGCATTGCCTGGATCAGCATCGGGGGGTTGCGCCTGATTGATGGGCTTAAGGATTTTGCTGAAGAACGATTTCCAAAAAGTTCTTTTCTTTACGAAGAACTCATTCCAGGAACAGATGGAAAATTACGCTATCTTAAGGTGATTCGTTTAGAAATGTATCGCAAAATTTCTGGTTGGATTCGAGAATGCGGCGGGAAAGTCCCCATGTATCTTTGCATGGAGTCATCAGACCTCTGGCGCAAGGGACTGGGCTACGACTTTGAGCATGCCGACAAGGCCGATGAATACCTTGGAGAAAATGTTTTTAGGTAAGAACCTGCTCTAACCCTAATTCTAACCCTAATGTAGAACGCCTGGTTCTCATACAACCTTGACAAAACGCACGTTCTATTCTATCCTTATTTAGAAGGGTGCTTTTATACTAAACCATCCTTATAAATAAGGATAGAATAAATCCATGGAAAAGAAGGAATTAATAAAAACCATCATCAAAGAGTCTCAAGAAACGTAATAGTTCAGCCCCTAAAAAAGGGATTCATCAAATTCTTTCACCGGCCGTATTCCGTCGTTGATGCAGCCTGCCTTGCTTGATCCAAGTTTTGACGGTTAATGTACTGAATGATCATTCGTTCACCCTATGTTTTTTGTTGATATTACCGTAGTATTATATACTACTAAGGTAATATGGATACAATGAACAGTCATCAAAAGCTTCTTTCCAGAAGGAGGAAGGCATTAAGCGGGATAAGGCGATCTATCCTGAAAATCGTTGTTCGTGGAAGTATTCGGACTCATGGCAATATCTGTGGAACACCTGGCTACCGATGTAAACGTAAAGAGAATCCCCTCTTGCATGGGCCGTATCATTATCTATCCTTCAGAGGGAGTCGAGGTAATCACAGTATCATGATCATGGGTGAGCGAAAGCGGAAGGTTGAACAGGGAATTCGAAACTATAAATGGATCATGAAGGAATTAAAAAGGATCTCGGACATTGATTTTCGCATGTTAAGGAATGATCCCAGGGGCGAATGATGAAATGCGAGAACTGCATCCAATTTGAAAAACAGCTCAAGTCTTTGAAAGAGAAGATGGAGCTGATTCAATATGAACTTGCGCAATATAAAATGGAGCGGTACCCAAAGAAGAAGGATCGGGATAAGGATGATAAAGACAGCAAAACCCCCCCAAAAAGAAGGGTGGATTATTCGGGCATCGACTATGACTATGACTATGGGGTCTGACTATGGGGTCAAATCTCCTGTTGCCTAATTATTAAGTTCGCTTATCAGGATCTCTACCTTTTGTGCAAATATTCTATCATTCGCTATTCTCTCCCTCACATTCTTACAATGCCAGCTGATGGTCTTGTAACTTCTTACCCTAAATTTCTCGGCGACTCTGGCTTGGTTAAGATTGCACAGTTCGCATGCTAAATAAATGGCCAATTGTCTAGCCTCATTCTCCCGCCCCCTAATCCCTTTTTCAAGCTCTTGTCGATTGACTTTATACCTTCTCCCGATCTTCTCTAGCATCTCTTCTAATCTGGGCCTAAAATGCTCTTCCTCGCTCTTTGTTACCTCGCTTGATACTTCCTTCACTTTCTCCCTCATTTCTTCTACAAATCCCTCTGTCCCCAAGATAGGACTTCGCTTTTTGCTCTTATAAAATTTATCTGTCTCTGTATCATTTCCTGCCATTACATATTCATGAAATCCTTTCGGTCCCTCTAAGCTCTTTAGCAGCCTTTCCTTGCCTACCCAACTTTGCTTCTTATTCATATATTCTTTGTGGCTGCTCCACTCGTAGTCTCTCGGATCTATCACCAGCCCTGCTTCGACAGGATTTAAATGGATATACCGAACAACCGCCCCTAAATATTCTTCTGCTTCAACCACAATCGCCTTATACCTGCCCCGGAATAAGGCACCATCCCTTCTGTGTGCTCGATTAAATCGTTGCGTGTAAATCCCATCCAGATGTCTCATCACCCTAGATAAATTTCCCTCAGGTGTTTGAAGACAAAGGTGATAGTGATTACCCATTAGCGCATACGCAAAAACTTGTACTGCCCATCTCCGCCGAAGTTCCTCCAGAAGCCTCAGGAAGTTTTCATAATCTTCTTTTTCCAAAAAAACTTTCTGACGGGCAGTGCCACGATTCATTACATGATAGACAGCGTCTGGATATTCAATCCTCAAGGGCCTTGCCATCTGATTTTCTCCATGTTTTTTAGAACTACAATACCTTTAATTCAGTTTAATCAACATCTTTAATTAGGTAACTAGAGATTTGACCCCTATACTATACTATATTCCTCATGGAGAATATGAATGGTTTCAGAAAAAGATCAGATGCAGGCGCCATGGTGGAAAACAGGGTTTTTATTCGCCTGCGTGAGCTTTCAGAGGATTTAAGGAAAATCAACTTTTGGAGAACAAAAATGGGTGCAGAA
>JACOUC010000038.1 GCA_016178055.1 Chlamydiota bacterium
ATTTTTCATAAAAGAAACTCCTTTCATTGAGTAAGAGAAGGATAGCTGCCAACCGAGGGAGCTGCCAACAGACGAAATGTGTTGTTGAGGGATTGGGAGGGGAGGAGATATTAGGGAGGGAAAAGGAATTTGGGAAAAAGGGGAAGGATTAACTGAGGAAAGACTTCTGAAAATGGAGTTGGAATTGAGAAACAGGGGAGGGATGATTTGGGAAGGCGTGCATGAGATGATCTAGTGTTACAGCAAAAGTCTTGGAATGATGGGAATTGGGAATGGGACAAAGGCGCAAAAGCGAGGAACGCAAATGCGCAATACTCTTCAAGAAGCGTCTCCAGATGCGATAAGGAAAAGAGGAAGAAAAGGAAAGTTTAAGGCAATCGAAGGCAGCTTTTTTAGAGAGGCCCTGGAGGACTCCCCTCAGGAAGCGCCACAAAGAAGGGGCTCTCAGGGTGGAGAATTTAAGGAGATAGGAGAAGAGGATAGAAAAGGTTTTACCGCAACCTCCCATAAGATTTCGATTGGAGCAAAAGTAACGACGGCCGCGGATGATGCGATCTGAAGAAGCTTCAGCAAACCCTCGCAAGAAACCGTGTTGAATGAGGAAACCGATTTTATGACAACCTGGGCACGGCACATATTTTAAATGAACTCTAAACTCGGGCGGAATCTTTCCAAGCCTTAAAATATTTTGGGCGCATGGTGGTGAATAAGAATAAGTGTCCTTTGCCAAATTGAGGCGGCTTCTCTTATCCTATCATGCGCTTTTTTATGATCTGAATTTGGGAAGATTTCAATAAATTTTACGATCAGAGTGTGGGAAAGCACAGCTATTCGGAAAATTGATATAGACCTCTTCCTGAAAAGACTTTTCAAATAGACTAACACATTGCGGTAGAGGATCAAATCCATCTTTTCGAATCTTTCTCGATCCAGGCCTCTCCTCTCAAAAAAACAGCTCAGGGGCAAAAAGAATTTCATCGAAGGCCTGATGAACTGTACGGCCCACCGAAATCTTTCTCCCCAGAAGAAGCACCTTTTGTATCCCATAAGAGGGAAAATACTTTTGCAGGACCTTGATTTTATTTTCCAGATCGCGGATCATTTTTTGACCGGAAAGGCTTTGCACATACTTGATTTCACAGAGGGTTAAAACCTTGTCCTGCCGTTGGAAGAGGAGGTCGATCTGGGCCGACTCTCCGTTCCTTTTGGAGGATCGAAACCACGACCCTGACTTGAAACCGATTCCGGAAAAACGCAAGGCTGTGGCAATTTCAAACGAGTGGCGGCGACATAAACGTTCAAAGGCGTATCCCTGCCACTGCGCCATTCTCTTGGGGTCCATCCGAGGGAAAAGAAACTGTCCCTTCTGGATCGCCAGTCTGTTCTGAGCAATAAAGGAAAAATAAAAGTTCAAGTATTCATCCAACAGCCGGTAGCGGATCACCTTGCTCCGGGCCGGCAAGTCCAGAGGCTGGTCTCTTTGAATAAAACCGGCGAGCGACAGGTCCTCCAGAACTTGTGAAAAGGTGCCGCCGGGCGAGACACCGCAACACCTGGCCAACTCCTCCGTGGAAAGGATCTGGTTGACGAGGGAGACAATCACTTTTTCGTAGTGCGGACTCTTTGCAAAATGACTTAAGAAAAGTCTCTGAAATTCCTGGAAGAAATAACCGCTTTGGGAAAAAGCATATTCGTTTAAATTTTGAAGATACGACAATCGGGGATTGATTTCCAAAAGGTACTTGGGGATCCCGCCGAAGGTCATGGCGAAGTCCAGGACCTCCGCTTCCGATCTTTGCGGCAGGAAGGCCCGTATTTCTTTGAGCTTTAAAGGCTGCAGGTTTATTTCCGTATCCACGCGGCCGTAGAGGGCCTTCGATTTGATAATTTTTTTGACAATGAAGGAGGAAATGGAACCGCAAAGAATAAAACGGCAGCCCGTGCACTTTGAAAAAGAGTTGTCCCAAAAATACTTAAATAAAGAGACCGTCTGAGGTTTCATCTGGACAAGCCATTGGAACTCATCCAAAAAGACGACCACCTTTTTCCTTTTCAGTTTTTCAAAAAGGAGGGCAAACGCCCCTCGCCAATCCTCCACCCGTTGTCGCCTTAAATTCAGGTCCCCGGAATACTCGCTCAACTGTTCGATGAATTGTTTGATCTGGATTTTAACCGAGACGGCCTCCAGCCCTTCAAATTTCCAGAGAACCTCTTTTTGATATGCCTCTTCAATGAGGGCGGTCTTTCCCACGCGGCGCCGCCCATAAACCACAATCAACTGGGCGTAGGGCCGAAAGTTCGGCTCCCGCAAGAGACGGATCTCGTCTTCTCTACCATAAAAAGTCATATTTTTAGGCCGTTATGAGCCATAAAGAACATAAAAACAAGCGCATAAGTGACTCCTTAGGTAATCATAGGCTAAATTTAATTAAAATCAAGCTTATTATTGCCATCGTTGCCTTCCCTTTATTCTTCGTCGGGGCTCTTGCTTAAACAGGGTGATTTTTTAAGCACTTTTAAATCAAATGGCCTCATAACATATTCTGGTAATAGGTATCAATAGTACCTAAAACTAAAACGATATTACTTCAGACCGCCCCTTTGTCACCTTCGAAGATCTTTTTGTTATAAGCTAAAAACAGGCATCATCAATAAAAATTTCTTCATTGGTTCTCCTTCTGATATATCTTCCGCGTGACGGGTTTCTATCGCTGTTTTCGAAACCTTAGATTTAATTGATTAACTTTTCAGCGTAGGATAGAAAAAAGTCTTTCAACTCATTTTGAGTCACAGGCTTGATCATCCGAGGCAAAAATTCAATCTGTTTGACTCTAAAAAAAGCCCTGGCCAACCAATATTCATCAAATCCAACATGCTTTTTCTTAGCCAATGGAATCAAATTTTCCAACGGCATTTTCTCTTTATGAATGAAATAGACATCCACAAAATCTTTCGGTTCAAAACGGTCGAACAATGCTGAGAGTTTGTTGCAAGAAATATCTGTCAAATTATCAATATAAAGACCATATTCCTCAACAAACACTTTGGGCTCCAGGCGATAAGGAGAATCATGGGCGAATTGAACCTTGATTCGCTCGTCTTGAAAAATGACATAACACTCACCAAAACTTTCGAATACGCGAGTGACCTCAACCGAAAAGGAATGAGACTGCGCCAAAGACTGGACCTCAGAGATTGCCTGCCGAACGACATTGGGCTCGCCTGTGAAAAAATCAAGGTCTTCAGAAAGCCGATGTTGGAGATAAAAGTGGGCCAATGTTGTCCCGCCTGTAAGATAGAAATTATACTTGAAAAAAGGAACTTTTGACAGGAGCCGAAGCAGATGTTTTTGATTGTCTGTCAAGATATCCATATTTCTTTTCCGATTCAGGAAGACTAAAATACCACTTCCAAAATTGATAAATAGGCTGTGGCAAAGTTAATTTTTGAAAATATTTTCGGATGGTCGTAAGTCCCATCTCTCTTATTTCAGCCATTGAGCCAGACCTCAAAACCCTGGAGAGGTACCAGATCATAGTCATCTCTCGCTCTGGATCCAAGGCGCTTGCATCATAATCCCAAATACGATCCACATTTATTTTCATGCTAAGCATTATAGCATGATCCAAACCCAGCTGTTACGAAAAGCAGGATTATATTTTTAAAAACAAGATCCAAAACCCAGATTGAGAGAAACTAAATTGGGATTGGGGTCTGGTTTTAGTCCTCCTTCTGATAAATCTTCCACCTTTTATCGATGACACTAAATCTCTCCCGTGCCGGACCGATTAAGCTCTCCGCCTTACCCAGGAATAGATATCCTTCGCTGTTCAGTGCATGATAAAAATCCATATATATCTTTTCCTGTAAAGGTTTTTCAAAATAGATAAGGACATTTCGACAAAGAATAAGATCCATTTCACTCAGTGGCTTATCCAAAACGAGATCATGAACCATAAAATGGCAATTCTTTTTTATAGAATCTTTTACTTTTAGGGTTTCACCCTTATCGAAATACTTCTCCAATATCTCATCTGTCATCTTCCCTTTAACTGTCTGGGGCCGATATATTCCTTCTTTAGCCTTTGTCAGGCTGTCTCTATCTATATCAGTCCCATAGATAGAGATTTCAAAACTATCTCTTTTATCTCCTAATGCCTCATCCAGCAATATGGCAATAGAATACACCTCCTCACCACTGGCACAACCACTAGATCCTATCTTTAGTTTAGTCTTTCCTTTAATAATATAGGGTAACACTTTATTCTTAATAATTTCAAACGCCTCTTCATCCCTGAAAAACTCAGTTACATTAATTAAAAGAACATCAATCAGCCTATCGTATTCCAGAGAATCTGCATCCAGTCTCATGATATAATCCTGATACGACTCTGCCTTGAGGGCGTACAGTCTTTTTTGCATCCTTCGCCTTAGACTGGCCTCCTTATATTGCCTAAAATCAAATCCTCTTTCTCTGTAAACCTTTTCCAGAACCTCTCTAAACTCTAATCCTTTATCTTCTACTTCCATGATATTCACCATCATCTAAACTGCTCCAAATTAACGTGTAAGAGCTTACAGGTAAGAGAGTTATGATCCGAATGGATGGGGCAGGGATGGTTTTCATATGAGCTATAAGAAGCATCTTTATAGAAGAAAATATCGCTTTTCTGGGAAAAAGTCAAGCAACTGCAGATTCAGGATTTTCACTTGTAAATCCAACAGGTTATGATACCTTGTGAAAGTGAAGGAAGAGAGAATGAAATGAATCAAACGCTCACACCTGGAGGGCTGCAGCAAATTGCCACCCGAATCGTTAATGGCGTAAATCCTCAGAAGGTCATCCTCTTTGGCTCCTATGCCTGGGGCACCCCAGGCCCCGGGAGCGACATTGATATCCTGGTCATTCTTTCCACCTCCCTTCTCCGAAGGGAGAGAAGGCGACGGATTAGTGATCTGTTACGCACGCGGCCGGTTCCAATCGATATCTTCGTCTACACTTCAGAGGAGATCGAGCGAGCCACCCAGGTCAAAGGATCCTTTGTGACAGAAATCCTCAAGAGAGGAAAGATCCTATATGAAAGACCCTAAGGACACCCCTGTTGTAAGGGCTTGGTTTTCCAAAGGTGATAATGATCTGAAGACTGCTGAGATTGTCTTGAAAGAGTCGGATGCCCCGCCGATACCGTTTGCTTTCACTGTCAACAGGCAGCCGAGAAATATTTTAAAGGATATCTGATCAGTCAAGGGACAACATTCTTCAAGGAACATGATCGCATTTATCTTCTTGATCTGTGCAAAGAGCTGGACGGTTCGTTCGCGGAAGTTGAGGAGGTGGCTAATGCGTTGAACGACTATGCTGTGGAAACACGGTATCCATTCGAAGAAGAGATCGTTTATTCTTTAGATGAAGCCAGAAAAGCTCTTGATTTCTCGAAAAGGGTTAAGGATTTTGTGCTGACTAAGATCAAATCGTGATTTTCTAGCTCAGCAAGGCTTCATCGATTACCTTACCCAACCTCCAAAGGCAGTTCAATAATAACTTTCGTTCCACACCCTTCTTCGCTTTCAAAATGGATTTGACCCCCATGGAAATGGATGATCGACTCTGCGATGGGAAGCCCCAAACCCATTCCACCTTCTTTGGTTGTAAAGAAGGGTTGAGCAATTTTTGAGATGAGCTCCTTCGGAATGCCCTTGCCATTATCTTTGATCATTACGAAGGCCTTGGGAGGTTTGAGGTCTTTTCGAGCATAACATTTTATCCAGATCTTACCTCCAGAACTTATGGATTCAATGGAATTAATTAATAAATTCAAATAGGCTTGGAGAAAAATTTTTTCATCCACCATGATCTCAGGGAGATTTGAAGACCACTCCTTGACGACATCAATTTTCATCTCGTTCACCTTCGTTCGAACAAGTCTTAGGCCTTTCTCCAGTAGGACTGGAAGAGAAATTTTTATCATTTTGTATTCATTGGGCTTCGTAAAACTTGAGAAATCAGTCAAGACTTCGTTGATGAGATCCGCATTTTGAATGGCCGTTTCCATCGTTTCTTTAAAGTCATCTCCTCTGTGGAACTTTTGAAATTTATCCAGGATGTACTGGCTAGAAGAGCGCAGGATGGTCAAGGGTTGGCGAATCTGATGACTCAGTCCACTTGCAAAACTTCCCATCACCCGAGCGCGTTCAGACTCGTAGAGTTCCTTCGTCAGCCTCGCAAGATTCGTGCTGTCCCGGTAATACTCCACAATGCCTGTCAACTCGTTCCCTTCATCAAAGAGGGGGTAACAGGTGATACGATAAATGGTTTCTGATGGATTTTTCTTGGCTCCTAGAAAGCCCGTGCGTTCAGTCTTCTCTTCAGAAAAGAAGGTGTTTTCGGCCGTACAGTCTCGGCAGCGCTCCTTAAGATTGTGCAGCGCCTCATAGCATGGTTTTCCAATGACACTAGAGAAGGAAGTCTTGTCCAAAGCCGTGAGGGTAGGTCTATTGACCCTGCGTACGATAAACTTTCGATCAATCACAACCACAGGATCGCTTAAACCGTCAAAGACCTGCAACAACTCTTTGCGGCTGGCGGTGATATCTTGAACCTGTTTTTCAGCCTTTGTCACCAGTCGCTGCTTAAGTTGCTTCAAAAAATTTTGAAGTCGGTTCAGAGCTTTCAAGGATTAACTCACCAGTTCTTTTTCAAAACTACGCCGCAAAGGAAGTCGATAAATTAAATAGTTGACCCGTATGTCTGATGGTAACATCTCATCGACACGATGTAAAAGGCCTATAAAAATTAAGCCTACGCTGCCATCTACGGGAAGCGTCTTTTGAATTTGATCTGAGATAAACCGGTCCCTCTTTTTTAATAAATCGGGAGCCTCTTTTTCGTACTCCTGGATGTATTTCTTCTTTTGCGCATGATCACTTTCGTTAAGGATTTGCTTGATGTAATTGTATTCTTTGACTAACAACTGGGGATCTTCCGTACCTATGATTGTCGAGCCGCGATCCATCAAGGCCTTCAAAATTTTGTGATTGGGACTTCCCTTCTTTGCCAACTCTAACACAATCGTCTCCTCTCTTCCACACAAGGGCAAACCATCTTGATAAAGATAGGTCTTCTTAAAAGGGAGTTTTAACTTCCCAAGGCGATATTCAATGCCAGACCACATTTCATCAATGCTCTTCACATGATGTTTCCAAAGCCTCTCGCCCAGTTTATCAACAAAGGCTGATTTTGCCTGAGGTTCCAAACTTCCCATGTCATGCTGGGTATGAAGAATGGGAATATAAATCAACTGACGAGTCTCCCATTCCACGTGGGATTTTTCGTGCTTTACAAAGGGAACGCTTCCATGAAACTTGGAATTGATCTTTTCCGAGTGGGATTTTCCGTCAGATTGATCAAGAGACTTCACTAAGGGCCTCCCTGACTACCTTTTTGAGAAGCTGGTTGTCAAAGGGTTTTGTCAAAAAATCATACACATCCAGGTTCATCGCTTCTCTGGCAGAAGAGGCTGTGCCATAGGCCGTGAGGAGAATGGCCCTCAATTTTTTTTGAAATTTGTGGGCCTGTTTAAGCATCTCTAAGCCATCCATCGACGGCATCTTCAGATCCACAACTACGAGATCTACCGGCGTCCTTTTTAACTGCTTCAAGGCCTCTTCACCACTGAAGGCCGTAGTGGTCAGATACCCTTCTCGCGATAAGACTTTTTGAATAATGCGGCAGATTTGTTCCTCGTCATCAACGATCAAAACATGTTTCTTCAAGTGGATTTCTCCTCTTGTTCTAATTTAGAATGAAGCTCATGATACTTAACGGCATTTCTTCTAACCCACTCTTCCGGGCACAGATGATCCCTCTCACACTCGTGTTTCATCAATTCTAATTCTTTAGTGATGTAATCTTTATCGTTCATAGATACCACCCGTCCTTTTAGGAACTCATCTGTAATACAACACAATTCGTGATATGGATGACAGTATGTCCAGCACAACTCATGCCACTCTCATTTTAAATTTTGGATTCAAAGAGAACTATGGGCCGGAGTCTCAACCGTTAGCTGTTAAAAAAATCAGGATTTAATTCCTGAATAAGGGAATCATTTGCCGAATTTTTATCTTACAATGATACATGATGGCTCTATTGCAAAATGTGCATCACCCGTTATTCTTCGAGCCGAGTCTCGAGAAGTTGAAGATTTCGAGCCGAGTCGAGAAGTGTCGAGCTCAAAACATTTGTTCTCGACTACGCTCAACGGTAAAGCTCACATTTTGCAACAGGCCCATCACTGTTTCAGGGAATTTATAACAAACTATCACCTTTTAGTTGACATCATCGTGTTATAAATTATAATAAGAGCTAAAGATAAGAATAAATCATATATTTAGCCTATTGATTATGGAAAGAGGTTTTTTAAATACCTTACTGAGGTCCAGCAAGACCGTCTTTTCCTTTAAAGATCTGGTTTTGATGTGGGGGGGGATCGACCGGCTTACGGCTGGATCGAGGGTCCACTACTATGTTCAGAAAGGGCATCTGTATCCTGTTCGCAGAGGACTCTACGCGAAAGACAAAAACTACGACAGATTCGAACTGGCGACAAAAATATTCACTCCTTGCTACATCAGTTTTGAGACGGTTTTGGGAAGGGCTGGAGTAACCTTCCAGTTTTATGGGAAGATTTTTATTGCTTCGTATCAGTCCAGGGAAATCACTTGCGACGGTCAGGTGTATCACTTCAGGAAGATCAAGGACGCCATTCTAACAAATGATGCTGGGATGGAGAACAGGGAAAATTATTTTATTGCATCCGCTGAACGCGCCTTTTTGGATGTCCTCTATCTTTTCAAAGATTATCATTTTGACAATGTTTCGCCCTTGAATTGGGATAGAGTCTGGGAGATTTTCCCGATCTATGGTGGCAATAAGCGCATGGAGAAAAAAATAAATGAGTTTGGGCGTCACCACACACAAGAACATTCTGATTAAAATCCTCAAGGATATCTTTACCGATCCGGGACTCGGCCCAATTTTGGGTTTCAAGGGAGGCACGGCGGCCTATTTGTTTTATGGCCTCAATCGGTTTTCGATAGACCTTGATTTTGATCTGCTTAAGGGTGGGAGTGAAGACCTTGTTTTTGGAGAGATTCAAAAAATTCTGGGAAAGTACGGTGTGATTAAAGAGGCCACAAAGAAGCGATTCAATCTGTTTTATGTCCTTTCCTATGATAATAAAGTCCTGGGTGCTCAGAATATCAAGGTGGAAATCAACCGAAGGGAATTCGGATCAAGGTATGAAGTGAAGGCCTATCTGGGTATTTCCATGAAGGTTATGACACGGGAGGACATGG
>JACOUC010000039.1 GCA_016178055.1 Chlamydiota bacterium
ATTCTGGCCTCCAACGATACAGATATTATGGATTTTTCACGCGATACCTATTCTTACATGTGGCCCAGGGATGGGGCTCTGGTCGCAGCCTCTTTCATCAAGGCAGGTTATTCAGAAATCTCCCGCCGCTTTTTTAATTTTTGCAGCCAAATTGTGGATCCCGGCGGATATTTTCTTCATAAATTTACGCCCGATGGATCGGTCGGAAGCACGTGGCATCCCTGGTGGAAAAACAATGAACCTGAACTCCCGATTCAGGAAGATGAAACCGCCCTCGTGTTGTGGGCCCTCTGGAAACATTTTGATCGTTTTCATGATGTGGAATTTATTAAACCGCTTTACCGCGATTTAATTATTCTCTCGGCAGAATTTATGGTGAACTATCGGGACGAAAAAACCAAGCTTCCAAAACCCTCTTATGATTTATGGGAAGAGGAGCGGGGCGTCCACACCTTTACCGTCTCGACTGTTTTTGCAGGATTAAAGGCAGCGGCCAACTTTGCTGAAGCCTTCGGGGAAAAAAATCTTTCTCTCAAATACCGTCAAGCCACTGAAGAAATCAAAAAATCGATGAAGCTCTATTTATTTAATCCCAGTCTAAACCGATTTGCAAAAACGGCCCAGATGGACTCTAATGGAAAATACACACTCGAAATGAAGCTCGATGCGAGTCTCTTTGCCTTGTGGTTCTTCGAAGTCTTTGAACCCAACGATCCCATGGTTCGGTCTACCCTACAAGCCGTTCACAGCCAGCTCAAGGTAAAAACGAATGTAGGAGGCGTGGCTCGTTACGAAAACGACGCGTATCACAAAACGGTATTTGATTACGTTGAACGTGCAAAAATATTCAGGCGTAAATTCGAGCAAAAATCTTCCAGATGATCCAGGCCAGTACGAGGGCAATCAGAATCATGAAAATTCGGGGAATCCACAGGGCCGGGTTTGTCCACGGGATGATACGGTAGCAGCGATTACACCACGATCCTGTGTACGGAACAGGACCGGGGTAATGCCGCGTATGTCCGGGTCTGCCACATCGTTCACAAATTCCGCAATAACCTCGGGGTATTCCCTGCCTTTCAAAATGGGCCGGATCCTTATCCCACAAGTCACAATAGCAATGGCCATAAGTCATGTGCTATTCTCTTTTCCGCGTCCAAGTTCCACTCCATATTTTCCCAGGGTGCATTTCGCTGCCATATTTGACAAATGCAGTGGTCTCTTCATGAGCCTCCACTTTGACAGTATCACCGTCAGGGGTATCACCCGGCACCAAGGTGTACGTCCCTGTCCCAGACCTCTTCCCATGCTTTTGCCCATCTCGATACTCCGGGTCGGACTCCCACTGACAATCGAGTTGGCGCCCACCCGCCGAGACCTTGCAATTGAATATACGCTGCGGATCCTCTCTTCCAAGATCAGGCCCGTGACGGACAGTGGCCTCAACCGTATCGCCCGCTACCTTCACATGGACGGTATAAGTATCACCGCCATCCCAAAGCCCTGCCCATCGGCTCAAAAGAATTGTCCCCGGGCGCTCTGCCTCCCATACGGGTCCACGATCTACAATTTCTCCCCGCCCTTGGGCAAGAAGCTTCGTCACTTCTTTAACCTTTTCCGGAGAAAAATTTGTCGGCGATAATTGCTTTTCAAGATCTTGGGGAAACCATTCCTTGATTTTGCCCGGCCGCCAAAGAATGTTATATCTCTCCTGATGCAAATGACCCAGTTCGTGCAGGAGCAATTTTGCAATATCAAAATGGCTTCTGGGAGATCCATTAAAATAGAGTCCATCTTGATTCAACAGGACTTTATTCTTATCAATCGTTTGTCCTCCCGCTGAACAGGCCCATGTAGATTGTTTCCTCGTGATCACGCATTGGGCGTTAGCATCATCCAAGATCGATATAAGCTCCCGACGTTTTGTATTCGACAGGTTAGGCCACTGGCCCGTCGTCAATTCGTACTTGAGTATGGCAAGAACAGCAGGAAGCTCGAGCTGGGTCACAGGATTTGCTCCCGGGACATCTTTAACCACTAACCTTACAGCAGGCGGCTTAGCATGTTCATAGAAATCTTCTATTGTTTGATCGGCTCTTCCCAGACATGAGCATGAGCAAAATACCACGAACAAAAGGCGGGCTAGAAATTTGACACGAGGATTCATTGAAAAACCTCCTATGCTTTCATTCATGAACAGCATGGTTGTATAAAGGGTTAATGTCTTTTTACGCATCAATGATCGTTCTCCTTTGTTGAGGATTTTCTTGCAACGACCCGCTCTAAAATAATCCCACATCAATCAACTTTCTTCCAATTTTTTTCTATTTGTTTCGATAGCCATAAAGCCATTTTGAAGCGACCGAACCTTTATTGCGCACGGAATGCATCACGTGAGCAGAAATCAAAATTTCCTCTTTCTTTTTAGGACACATTTTCTGGCCCTGCATTTCTAACTCCACCTCGCCTTCTAAAATCATCAATAATTCATCCACGTCGTGAACATAGTTTTCCCAGACTTGCCCTGGAGGATCGGTCCATAGATCACAGCTAAATCCTCTGCTTGCCCAATTATTTTTAATGAGAGAGATGTTCACTCCTGATATTCCTCACCATAAATTTTGATAAAAGTCATTGCAAGAGCAACAACCAAGGGACCTAAAAAAAGACCCATGGGGCCATAGACCTTAATTCCTCCTAGAATTCCAAAAAAAAGAAAAAGCATGGGCAGTTTAATGCGATGTCCAATGAGAATAGGTCTTAAGAAATTATCAACCAAACTGACAACTCCTGAACCCCAAATGAGTAAGAAAATCCATTGCCAGGTGGCCCCCTTTATGAAATAACAAATACAAACGGGAATCCAGACGGCTCCTGCCCCCACAAAAGGAATCATGGCTGTAAACATGGTCGTAAATCCCAGAACAACAAAGGCAGGGATTCCCATAATGCGAAATCCAATTCCAGCTGCTATTCCCTGGGCTGCAGCCACAATGAAAACTCCCCGGACAACGGCTGTCAGGGTCGAATAAAGAAGATCTGCAATTTGGTCTTTATGCTTGGGTTCCATGGGAACTAGATCTTTTGCTTTTTTAAAAAGGAAAGGACCATCTCGAAAAAGGAAAAAGAGAGTAAAGATCATGACCAAAACATTAAAGACAAGGGCTAAGGCGTTTCTTGGAAGTTTCTTTCCTAAAAGATAAAGGTTGTTCACAAGTTTTCCTGCTGTCTCAGCCAGCATTTTTTGAAAATCAACCTGTGTTAAATCAAGAAGACTTTTAAGCTTATCTTCAATTATCTTTAACCAATGAACATCGGTTGAAATTTCCCCCTGACGCCATTTCTCGAGCGTAATGCCTAATTGCTTAATCATGGGAGAAAGTGTTTTAATTTCGTTGAGCAAAAGCCAAGAAAGGAAGATAAAGGGAAGAACGATGAGAACCACCACGAAAAATGTCGAGACAAAGGATGCAAGATTAATCCTTTTTTTCCCAACCATTCTCAAGTTCAAGCGATGCAGAGGGAAAAAGATGAGGCTTAAGACAATGGATCCCAAAATCCCTGTATAAAAAGGAGAGAGAATGTTTAAGATTTGATAAAGGAGAAAGAGAAAAACACCAAGAAAGAAAAATCGAAAAAGTTGATCGCGTCGGACATTCATGGATTGTTAGCTCCGGTCTCTTTCCTCTTATAACAAATCTTGGCGCTTCAGGCTATAAAAGATCGCAAAACCAAAATCCATCCCGCTCAACGATTTCTCCTTTTTTGACCTTAAGGGGATATTGAAAAATAGGACCGTCATAGACAAAGGTATGAAATTCCCCATTTTCACCACAGGGATCCACCGAGGAAGGAAGGTCTTTGAGAAGTTTTTCATCAAACTCACGGCCGCAAAAGGAAGGATTCATTTGTTTAGGATCGATACAGACTAAGATGGCTTTAAAGCCTTGACGTATAAAATCGTGAGCGAGTCTTTTCGTATCTTTGAGCCAGAGAGGGAAAAGACCTGTCATTTCAAGTTGAGCAAGATTCTTTTCTCTGTAGCTTCGAATATCTTGTAAAAATAAATCTCCAAAAACAACTTTTGAAATACCCATTTTTTTATATTTCTCTAGAATTTTGTACATGGACTCTTCATAAATTAAGTTAGAGGCTTGAATAGGAATGCGTACTTCTTCCAAGGGAAGGCCAATGGAAGTGATTTGTTCCTGTAAAAGGCGGTACCGAACGCCGTGCATGCTGATTCGGTCGTAGCCCTCTGTGATCGTGGTGAGAAGTGCTTTTACATTTAACTTTGAGTTTTCAAGACAAGCCTGAAGCGCAAGAGAACTGTCTTTCCCTCCACTCCAACATAACAAAACAGGTTCGCTCATCATATTCCCTGGCTTTTTTCTCTTCTTTATAATGATTCATTCTATTTTCTTATTCAATGAATGACTGTATCAGAAGGAGTTTTGATGATCAATCAAAGACCGCGGACCCCAGACTACAGACCATGGACCACGGACTCTTAAGAATTTCTAGTCTCTGGTCTTTGGTCCAGTCCATCCATCCATTTTTAACCTTGCCTTGAAACTGATTTGAGATTATAGTTGCCCCAGCTATTTATGAGCTCAAAAGTTAAATCTCTCTTAAGAATTCAAGAAATTGAGGAAGAGCTACGAAAGAAAGCCAAGGCTTCTAAACTCGAGCTCATTCAGGAGCTTGCGGATCATCGAGTGGGCATTCCTTCCGAGTTTATTCGTGCTTATGATCGTGCGAAGAGACGTTATAAAAATGCGATTGTTCGACTGATCAATGGGGTTTGCCAAGGCTGCTTTCTAGCGGCTTCTGCAGGAGTTGCCATTGTTGCAAAGGCAGGAAAATCCATTCATGTTTGCGAGCACTGCACCCGTCTTCTCTATTGTGAAAAGCCTCCTGAAGCAGCTCAAGACCTGAAGCAGCTCAAGATTTGAAATCAAAATAAGCACCCCCATTTGCCTTAAAAAATAGTCTAGAATTTATTGGAAAAAGTCGTATAATATTTTCTTTTAGTGTCATTTTCGTATTACAGATGCGGGGTAGAGCAGCCTGGTAGCTCGTCGGGCTCATAACCCGAAGGTCGTTGGTTCAAATCCAACCCCCGCTACCAGTTTTCTTTCGGATATCGGATTACGGATATCGGATTTGATGATAGATCGATTTTAAATCCGAAATTCGAAGTTCGAAATCCGAATTTTTTTTGTACGCCAGGGTAGCTCAGTGGTAGAGCGGGGCTCTCATAAGGCCTAGGTCGGGGGTTCAATTCCCTCCCCTGGTATGACTTCCATCCAAAAACAGTAGGGAGTAAGAAGTAAGTAGAAGAAAAGCATAGATTCGATTTTCTTTACTACATACTACATACTTCTTACTACTTACTACTTACTGCTTACTATATACTACTTACTGTTTTTTCCCCGCGTTTACTTTTGAATTCATAATAATGACCCATCCAAGGCCTGACCAGAACAGTTCACGAACGCGTCTGATTAAACTGACCGAAAGCCCCAACGCCCCTCCAAATCCTAATGAGGTAAAAATAAATAAATTTCCGCCTTCTTGAGTTCCCAAATTTGCAGGAACCATGAAGGCAAGCCCTCGAATCAATTGATGCAAGGCCTCAATCATCAGGGCATCCCCAAGGTCTAAAGGAAGTTTCAGCCAATGAACAATCAGAAAGATTTCAAAAATACCTGCAAGCCATCCTAAGAAATGAAAGAAAAAGGAAATCAAGAAGCGGATTTTATATTCCTTATAAAAAGTCATCATGAGGGATTCCATCTCTACGATTTTATGCATGATGTTTGTAAGAAAAGTTCGACCAATCTTTAAATGAATAAAAAATTTCGCCGATCCTGAAAAAAGTCCGCGGCTTTGTAAGAAAAGAAATAGAAAGACAAGAATAATCAAAAGTCCAAAGCAAGCCAGCACAACGCCTCTTAAGGCATTCGAAATATCAAGTCGGTTATAAGCAAAAACAAGGCCGATCACTACAAAGAGAAGTTGAGAAAGGGCCATGGTGGTTTTGGCGATCACCAGAGAGCTCATACTTTCAGTCATTGAAATTCCGTAGGGTTTCAAAAGCATGGCTTTAACAGGCTCTCCCCCTACATAACCCGTGGGAGTGGTATTGTTCACAGCCTCACCTGCGATCCGAATCCAAAAAAGCCTAAAAAAATTGACGCAGCAAACCCGTGGATGAAAGGCAAATCTCCAGCCTAAGGTATCCCAGCAGTTGACAAAACCGTAAACGGTTAGAAGAGGAATAAAGTTCCATTTCAGTTTACAGATTTCATTCAAAATAGCGTGCCAGCCCGCACGAGTCGTAAAATAGACAAATAAGGAAACACCTAAAGCCAGGAGTAATTTTTGACGTAGTTTCATTTGATTTTTCTCTCAGTAAGGACCCATTATCACATATCAAGATTAAGATAGGGAATGATAAATAGTTACAAGCTGTAAGGGATAAGCGGACTGCTTTTTTACCCTACCGGCGCTTCCTCTAAATGAAAAACCAAAATAGCAATCCAGAAGAGATGAAGGCCAATGGCCGAGGCCCATAAGAACATCTCTCGGAAGTTAAAAAAAACAACGATTAAAACTAAAAATGAAAAATCCCCTTGCTTCAGGTATTCTAAAACTTTTGCAAGAAGTCCCATTCTTTTGACGGAGAGTTTGAAAACATCTTCCTTGATTTTTTTGGAATTAAAAATCCTTTTCAGCATGAAAATAGAAACGGTGACCACCACGCCAATAAAAGAAATTCCACCCAAAATGAGCATTGCTTTTTGTCCACTGGCTCGATAAAGTCCCCACGCCCATAATGGAAATAAAAGGGTATGAATGATTCCATCACAGCCAATATCCAGCCAGCCGCCCAGTCGACTAGAAAGATGTTTTGCCCGAGCCACCTCGCCATCACAATTATCAAGAATGTAAAACAGTTGGAAAAAAATGGCTCCGCATAAGCTTGTGAGATAAGACCCTCTTGAAAAGAAAAACAAACCGATCAGTCCAGAAAAGAAACTGAGTAAAGTAATCATATTGGGCGTAAGCGGTGTTTTAAGAAAAAATCGGGTGATGGGACTTGAGAGACGCCGGTTAAGAGGTTTAATTTTTTTTGCCTCCTCGAGTTTCTCAACTTTGGGCAGAATCCTCAACCAGGCCTTTCTTAAATCCTCCTCAAAATCAATCTCGGTCCAGGGAAGTCCATGAATATCTGTGTATCCCACTTTTTCAGATTTAATCCATTCATTCAAAACGGTCTCATATTCACAAGTCACCTGCCCTCGTTTGTAAAATGTATCCAGCTTGGAAACTAAAGAAGGCAAATTTTCTTTGCCCACTTTCAAAAAGCCGATGCCTTCTCCAACTTTTTCATAGGAAGAGGACAAGTTCTTTGAAATTTCGCACACTTGGCCACGTTGGATTCCCAACTTCATTTCTTCCCCGGTGTCTTGAAAATTCTCGTCTAGCAAAAAAGAATTTCGATGCGGGGATTGGATCAATTTTTCAAGCATGGGGAATGGAAAAAGAACGTCCGCATCCATGATCAGAAAATCATCTTTCTCCAAAATAGGACGAGCCGCCCAAAGGGAGAGAATGCCTCCTTCATGATAGCGATCATTTTCGATGTAAGAAATGGAAAGCCCACCCAAAGAATTCCCTACTTTTTCAAAAATCTTATTTTTTAAATGACCGACCACGATGAATACTTCTCGAATACCCACCTTCTCCAAGCAAGAGAGCATTCGTTCTAAGATAGTTGTCCCTCCCATTTCAATGAGGCATTTTGGGGTATGATCTGTAAAAGGAGAGAGTCTTTTGCCGACGCCAGCAGCAAGAATAAGTGCTTTCATTTTATTATTTTTTCCAAACATTTTAAAAATCGGTCAATGTCTTTCAACTTCAAATTTCCCATATTCGCGACACGAAAAATTTTTGTTTTGAGATCCCCCTGTCCTGCATAAATCACGAATCCTTGCGCCTTTAATTGATCATGTAAAGCGTCATAAGAAACGCCTGCAGGTAATTTCAGGGCTGTCAAAGTCCCTGAATGATATTTGGGATCAATGAGATATTCGAGTCCTAAATTTTCAAATCCTTGGCGAAATCTCGCTGAGTATTGTTGATATCTTTGAATTCTATTTTTAACCCCTTCCTCAATGAGTTCCTCCAAGGCGGTATCCAAGGCATAAAAAGTTTGAACAGCAGGGGTAAAGGGAACTCCTCCAGACTCCTGTTCTTTCCAATAGGTTTTAAGATCAAGGTAAAGAGAGCGAGGGGGAAAAGAATGCATTTTTTCTAACTCCCCTTCGCGAAGAAGAACAAAGGAAACTCCGGGTAATCCCTGAATGCACTTATTGGCGGTTCCAACGCAAACATGAATGGGGATTTCTCCCCAAGAAATTTCTTCTCCGCCGAGGCTGCTGATGGCATCTACAATCAGTCTTTTTCCCTTCATTCCTTTGAGTTGGGCAATTTTCCGAAGGGGGTTCAACATCCCTGTCGAGGTTTCGTGATGAACCATGGCTACTGATTCAATTTCAGAATCCGAAAGAAGAAGTTGATTTATTCTATCTAAAGGAAGGGGCTCACCCAAATGAACCTTTATAATTTCTTTGCGAAATCCATGAAGTGAAATAATTTTTTCAATTCGGTCCCCGTACACTCCATTCGAAAGGACAAGTACTTTTCTTTTGGGATCGAGCGTGGAGACCAAAGCAGTTTCCAGGGCCAGGGTTCCAGAGCCGGAGAGAAAGATAGGAAAATAATTTTTTAAGCCAAAGGCCTTAAGCAAATTTTGTCTCACTTTTAAGAGGAGGTTGGAAAACTCCTTTTCCCGGTGACAAAGATCCCCTCGGAGAAGAGATTGCTTCACCTTTTTTGAGGTATTGACAGGGCCTGGATTAAGGAGAATATATTTTTCAGGCAGCTTTTTTGAATTTCCACTTGAACTCATAATTTAATATCGCAGCTAATTCTATAAGACGAGAAAATTCCTTTTTGTAATTTGTTGTGTCCAAGAGCCGCGCCAATTGCGACATAGATGTTCTCAAGCGTCTTGACAATTCACGCTTTGATACTTGTTCTTGATCGATAAAGCAATTGATCTGTTTGGTAATCTCGTAAAGAACCGTTTCTCGCACGTACTCAGGATGCTGCGCAATATGCAGAGGTTGGTCAAATGGAACAAAATTCTTTTCCCCTCCTTCCAGCACAAAATAGAAGGAATACCCACTGACCTCTTGATCTGGCCCTGCTTCTATAACCTTTTCACGAATTCCTAGCGCAGAATAAGGGCATTCGATCTCCAACCCTGAAATATACAGCAGATGAAAAACCTTTTTTTTATTATCAAAGTCAACCTTTTTGAATCTTCTATGCTTCATCCGAAAGCCTCCTCCTTCATCAAGGCCACCAGAATTTTTCGAATCTGTCGAGTGATTCTTCCTTCCATTAAAGTCAGGTGAACGTCTAGTTCCACCCTCGCAAGAAACTTTCCATTTTTAAAAACATGTACGTGACGGGGGAAATGATCACCGATCCAAAATTCAAAAATATAACCACCCCGCTTAATCCTCCCCATGCAAAGATGATACCTTATAAGGAATCACTTGTCGATCTAAAAGGCATACAGGAACTATTCAACATCTAAAGTTATAAAACGCAACAACTCCTACATCAAGGACCTGAATCGATTTGTGATTTCTTCAGGAGTCAGTTTCACTCGAGAGCAGAGCTCTCCATCACTGGACTGGACTTTAATCAACAGGAAAGAAGGTCCTTCTTCTTTCAGAACTTTATTTAATTTAGGAGTGAGGGATTCATTCCAATCTACTTTTTCTGAAATGCGAAACCCGCAATCTAAGGCAATTTTTTCAAGAGGAATAAATTTAGAAAGAGTGGGTTGCTCCCCTGTTGACCCATAAGTTTCATTATCAAAAACAATATGAATCAAATTTTTAGGTTTAAGACTTCCAGTCATGGCAAGATTTCCCATGCTCATGAGAACACTTCCATCTCCATCATAAACCACGACTTTTCTTTCAGGATGGGAGAGAGCTACTCCCAAAGCAATCGCAGGGGCAAGCCCCATGGAACCCATCATGTAAAAATTTTCAGGGCGATCTTTTACGGAAAATGATTCCCGGCAAATATGACCGTTGGCATGAATCACCAACTGATCTGTGAGAAGATTTGAGATATGTTGAATGGCTTCTATTCGCTTCATTCCATGACTCATCCTTTTAAAAATCAAAATTTAAAATGCAAAAATCAAAATGACAGATCAAAATCCAAAATTTTGAAGAGTTTTTGATATTTTCACTGTCCGCCGAAAATTCCTTTTCTCATTAAAAGAGCGGCAGGGATTTGCCCACGATTCATTTCATCAATGCAGAATTTTAAATCTTCTCCTAAGCTTTCGGGTGATGGAATACGATAAGGAATCTTAATCGTATCTAAGAGATGAGGGGTGATCTCTCCCATGACCCAATGTTCTGGAGCATCTTTGATCTGATAGCCTCTCAAAGAAATCAGCATTAGAACGGGGAGTTTATAAATGAGGTTGAGGGAAGTCAGCGCATTGTAAGAAACTCCCAGCCCAGAATTTTGCATAAGAAGAACGGGTTTCTTCCCTCCGAGATATGCTCCAACGGCCACTCCCATGGCAGAATCTTCTCTTACAGCGGGTAAATAATCCTCATGAGTGCTGATGCACCTAATTAAATCTTCAAGAAAGCTGCAAGGGACACCCGTGAAAAAATTAAAACCCTTTATTTTAAGTTTTTGCCAAAAATCATGCGCAAGTTTAGAGCATTTTAAATCAATCATAGGATGACAAAACAGTTTAAACTTTATTTCAGTGTCGCCCACGCTCGCTGATAGTCTTCGAAGGTATCTATCTCCATCCAACCTTTATAAATATCCACTGCATGGACACAGTGACCCCGTTCAATCATTTCTTGAATCATGTCTGTCAATGAGGCTTTTTGAAGGGAAATGGCCTCGTGGAAATTTCCGTTGGGAGCATGCTTTAAATGCTCATATTCTTTGCGCAGAATTTCGGTTCCTTTGGGAGAAAACATGGCCATTCCTATAAATTCACCGTGGGCAAGATTGCGATCTAATTTTTCGCCAATTTTGACAATAGACTGATGGGCCCCTGATGAGAGATAACGATAAGCTGTTGGAGGAGGTTCTTTCATCATCACCACTTCTCGCTCTATTCCCAATGGAATTTTCCCATCCCGATGGGCATCATACCAAGCACGGTCCACCACCAAAGAAATGTCTTCTGGCGATTGGAGCAATTTTTCGAGCACGGTTTTCTCAAACAGAATATCTCCGTAAAGGAAAATGACGCGTCCCTCGATTTCAGGTTCAGCACAAAAAAAGGAAGATAAAATATAATTTTCTTCATAATGCGGATTCTCATAATAACGCAAATTGGGAAGTCGTATTTTTTCAGATTGATAACCTCTGACAACAACAATATCTTTAATGTTGCAAGAATTCAAAACCTCTACTTGACGTTCTAAAATGGTTTTCCCTTTAATCTCAAGCATACTCTTGGGTCGATCTTCAATGAGGGGCATAAGATCTTTTTCAAAACCCGCACTCACAATAATCGCTCGAGTTTTTTCACCCCCAATAGGAAGATATTGGTCTTCCGCCTCTTTCATTTCTTGAACGCCCACCAATCGGTATACTTCCTCAAGAGGGATCAAATGAGATTGAACGGCGCCCGAATAACCTTTTTCTTTAAGTTCCTTCAGCATTTCCTTCATGGACCGAATGGCTGAACGAATGAGTTGATTTGCAAAAATGACCACTTTAAAACCGTGCTCACCTAAAGACTCAGCAGAAATGGAGTCAAAAATAGTGGGGACAACAACCAGAGGGACTTTTAATTTCCATGCTTTTGCAAATTGAATCACTTCATCTGGGAGTTTAGATTTGGAATGAATGAGAATGGCATCCGCACCCGCTTTTGCATAAGCCTCGCCTCGCCGAAGGGCTTCCTCCATCCCCCATCCCGCAATCAAAGCCTCGATCCGGGCAATGAATAAAAAGTCAGGATTTTTTTTTGCCGATTGACCGGCTCGAATTTTACCTTCCATTTCCTCAACGGAAACCAGCTCACGACGAAAGCCAGGATAAAAACTGCACTGTTTTGGGAAGATATTGTCTTCAATGGAAATCCCTGCGATCCCTATCTTCTCATATTCGATGACCGTTCTCATGACATTGAGCGCATTTCCATAGCCATTGTCACAATCCGCAATCACAGGAAGCAGGACCGCTTCATTGATATTCTTGGCAACTTCGAGGTTTTCCGTCATTGTCAGAAAATTGGCATCGGGCAGACACTTTTGAGCAGCAGAAATTCCAAAACCTCCTGCCCAAATAGCATCAAAGCCGGCTTCTTCAATCAATTTGGCGCTCAGGGCATCATGTGCACCTACCGCTAAAATAGGGCTAGGACGATTAAAAAGATTTCTTAAGAGCGAAGGCTTATTCATACCTAATATAACCTAATGTAAATTAAAAAAAACCCGATTCCTCTGATCTTTGTCAGAAGAACCAGGGTTCATAATCTTACTTATGAAACCTTTTGTTTGAGTGAAGCAAGAGCCAATTCGTAATTGGGAGGGTGGGTCACTTCTTTTACCACCTCGATGTATGAGATTTTATCTCTTGCATCAACAACAACAATGGCCCTGGAAAGGAGACGTAATTCCTTAATCAAAACTCCGTAGGCCTGACCAAAAGAGAGATCTCGGTGATCAGACAAAAACTTGATTCGATCTGCCTTAGCTTGTCCGCACCATCGGGCTTGAGCAAAGGGAAGATCACAGCTGACTGTTAAAACTTGAATGTCTGAAGGAAACTTAGCCGATTCCTCATTAAACCGTTTGGTTTGTAAATCGCACACGGGTGTATCCAAAGAAGGGACTACATTAAAGAGTCTCGTTTTACCTTTTGAGCTCGCTAAGGTAACCGTGGAAAGATCATTGGCCAATAATTGAAAGTCTGGAGCCGAATCCCCTATTTTCAGTTCTGGACCGATGAGGGTGAGGGGGTTTCCTTTAAAGGTCACCGCCCCTTTGCGTTCTTGAGCCATAAAAACCTCCTTTATCTTAAAAAGACTGAAATTGTCACATATAGAAACATGCACCTTATCATACCAACTAAGAAAGGATCAAGGGAAAATGGACTTTGGAAAAATGATTTTTGCGTGACAAATTCTCTCCTACTGTGTTTAAATTCACTTAAAAATAGCAGTAAGCTTTATCACCCTTCTAATCCTAAAGGAGCAAAACTATGAATCCTCAAAATCAAGAAAATCTTCTCAATGCGGAAGTGGAAATTAAAGGAACCTTGAAGTTTTCAAATGCTTTAAGATTGGATGGAAAAATTGAAGGACAAATCATTTCTGAAGGTCGGTTTACTTTAGGTTCTACCGGGGAAGTCAAAGGAGACGTTCAGGTCGAAAACGCGGTGATTGAAGGGAAGATTCAAGGCAATGTCATTGCGACGGATAAAGTTGAGCTGAAGGCCCAGGCCCAGCTTTTTGGAGATATCCGAGCCTCACGTTTGGTGATTGAAGAGGGGGTTATCTTTTGTGGAAAATCTGAAGTGAATCCAGATGGGAAGAGAATGGCGGATGTGGTTTCAAAACTCGGGAAACAAACGCTTCACAGTGAATTGGTAGAACGAAAATAAAAAGAGTGAGCAGTCCTCCTCCTCTTACCAAGGTTCAAAAGGTTTCAGGTCGAACAGTGGTGATCCACTGTCCTCATTGTCAATCCGAGCAAAATGTTCGACCGGATGGAATTTCTCTTTTCTGCGGGAAATGTCACCTTTCCATTCAAGTTCAAGAAATGCTTCATCCCTCCTCTCCTTCTCAAGCCAAAACCACTCAAACAAAGCTGGTCAGTTGCTTTCGCTGCCATATTGAAATTCCTGCTCCCCTTAAAGCCCAGTCCTTTCTCTGTAAAAAATGTGGGTATCGAAATGATCTTCAAGATTATCATGTGAAATCGGTCCTGAGTCGTGATCTTGAAACTTATGGAAATCTCTCGATTGATGCGGCAGGAACAGTGCTCAATTCTACGGCCAAAGTGAAAGAGGCACTCATCGCTGGAAAATTCATTGGGCACTTGACGGCAGATTCGATTACCCTCAAATCTGGCGCTATTTTTGAGGGAGGAATGATGGCGGAGTGTCTCACCCTTGAATCTTCTGTGCAATGCAGTATCAAAAAAGAGTTCTGGGTGAAGAAAATTATTTTAACAGGTCTTTATCAAGGGAATATTCAAACGCATGAAACGGTTTTCTTAAAGAAAAACGCTATTTTCATCGGGACCCTTTCCACCAAAAACCTTTTCATGGAAGAAGGGGCAACGCTGATGGGAGAAATAAAAATTGGGATGTAGCAGTGAAAATCCAAAAATCAAACATCAAAAATCAAAATGACAGATCAAAACTTAAAATGTCTCCCTTACAATAGCATTAGAAATTTTGGATTTTAGGTTGTCATTTTTATTTTTGATGTTTGATTTTTAAATTAAAAAGGGAATTTGAAGAGGTTTCCTCTATTGGAAGAAAGGGAATGACCAACATCCCCGGAAGTGTTGCCAGACACACAATAATAAAAAAATGAGGATAATCAAAAGTTTTTTGAAGAGTTCCACTGATCATTCCGGGAATCATCATTCCTAGGGCCATTAAGCCTGTTGAAATGGCAAAATGAGAGGTCGGGTATTCACGCCTTGTAGCCATTCTCATCAAAAAAACGGAAAAGGCAGAATAGCCTAAACCGTAGCCGAACTGTTCAAGAAAAACCAAGGGGTAAATATAAGTGAGAGATGGAGTAAAATAGGCGATCATCACATAAAAGACGTCTGGTAAATTAAGTGCTAAGGCCATCGGCCAAAGACATTTTTTAAGACCAAACTTCGAAAGTCCAACCCCTCCCAAAATCCCTCCTAAAATTAAAGCTAAGACTCCAAAGGTTCCGTAAACCATTCCCACTTGGGAAGTGCTCATGGCAAGCCCCCCCGCTTCTTTTAGATCCAGGAAAAAGGGAGAGACCATTTTTACTAACATGCCTTCTCCCAAACGATAAAGCAGAATGAAGGCCAAAATGGCCCCAATTTTTTCTTGACTAAAATAGGAGTCAAAAACTTTTTTCCAGGATGTTTTTTCTTTCTGAATCAAAAGAATAGAAACATCTTCTTTTGGAAAAGGTAAAATCAAACGATGATAAAGAGATAAAAATATAAAAAGAATGGCAGAACATCCTAAAGTCACAGTCCAGCTTAAAGAGATATTTTGAAGAAGGATTTCGAGTTTCCCTGCAAAATAAACTAAAAAACCAGAGCCAAAAATCATGGCCATACGATAAAAAAAAGAACGAATTCCGACAAACATGGCCTGATGGTCTTTTGAAAGGGACAACAAATAAAATCCATCGACCGCAATGTCGTGAGTGGCAGAGATGAAAGCTCCAAGGGTAAAAAGGAGAAGTGTGATCAGAAAGAAATGAGGAAGCCGAAGGAAAAGCGCAGCTCCCCCCAAGATCAACACCATGAAAACTTGCGTAAAAAAAATCCAATTTCTCTTGGTCGAATAAAGATCAAGCCATGGCCCCCAGAACATTTTAAGGACCCAAGGCAGATAAAGAAAACTGGTCCAAAATGTGATTTGAGTATTTTCGATGCCGAGGCGTTTGTAGAAGATGACAGAAACGGTATTAATGATGCAATAAGGGACTCCCTCTGCAAAGTAAAGGGTTGGAATAAAAAACCAAGGATGAGCTTTTTTAGACAGGGGCTCCTACGCTTTCCAAAATCTTTTTCTTTCGCTGATAAGTTCTCACAATTAAAAAGGCCAAGGTTCCTGTAAGAATAAAAGGTAGGCTGAGCATCATCATAATGCTCAAAAAATATCCTCGGGCTAAACTTAAAGCCCCTTCTGTTCCAAGCGCATCCTTGCAAGCAGGGCAGGCGAAGATAGCTCCTTGGTTCATCAAAAAAAAGAGATATAGAAATAAAAGTTTGAGTTTAAGTTTCATTTTAAGATCAACCATGAAAATCCAAAAATCAAATATCAAAGATCAAAATGACAATGTAAAACTTAAAATGTCTCCCCTGCAATAGCATTAGAAATTTTGGATTTTAGGTTGTCATTTTGCATTTTGATTTTTGGATTTTAAATTTACGACAACAATAAAAACGGATCCACAATCCATAGAAAAAACGCTTCCCTTAAATCTGTCTATCATTGACTGTTGACTGTGGACTCATTTCATATAAAGCATCCAATAGATTATCACACCGGTGATTGAAACATAAAGCCATAAAGGGAAAGTCCAGCGGGCAATTTTTACATGTTTTTGAAACCTTTCTTTCCAGGCTTGATAAAGCGTGATCAAAGCAAGGGGGACAATCACCACAGCCAAGAAGGTGTGGGAGATCAAAATTGAAAAATAAAGGGGGCGGATCCATCCTGTCCCCCAAAAATGGGTTACCCCGTGATGGGCATGATAGTAAAGATAACTTGCTAGAAAGACGATCGAGACAGAAAAAGCCGAGAGCATACAGATTTTATGAGGTAAAATCCTCTTTCTACGAATGAAGTAATAACCCAAGCCTAGAAAGACGCCACACGTTCCATTGAGCGTTGCATTCAGGGCTGGAAAGACTTTTAAAGGAATCATGTTTCTTGCCTCTCGTGGGTTCTATGGAGCAGAGTAAGAATATCTTTTTTTAGCTGCTCAAATCGGTCTTCGTCTGTGGCTGGATAATATCCTCTGATTTGGCCTTGAGGATCCACTAAAACAAATCGGTTGCTGTGGAGAATGGGTTCTTCCACTGTTCCTCCCGCTTCGGATACCCCCAGGTGAAAACCCTCTTTCATCAGAGAAAAGATCATTTCTTTTTTTCCTGTCAAAAACAACCAGGGTGAAAGGGCATTTTGATACTTCTTCGCATATTCTTGGAGGACTGGAGGTTCGTCCCATTCAGGATCGACCGAGATGGAAACCCATTGCAATCGAGAATCCTTAGGTAAAATTTTTTGAAGATCCTTCATTTTTTCACTCATGAAAGGGCATTGGCCTTGACAACGAGTGAAAATAAAATCAATCACAGAAATTTTATTTAAAAAATCATTTTGGGTGATTTGTCGACCCTCGGCCTCGATAAGAGAAAAAGGGGGTAAAGAACCATAGATAGGGATAGGATTATTTTTTAATTGAGGTGTGTGATGAAAATGTATCCAGGAAATCCAAAAGAATATACTTCCTACCCCGATGAAAATGAGTAGGTAAAGCAATTTTTGTAGGGAGAAAAAGCGATTTTCCATTAAAATCGGTAGAGGCTTAAGCCCGTTAATAGAGTGAGCGTAATCGATAAAATAATGGGATAGAGAATGATGGCAATGAGAATCACTCTTTCAAATTTAAGATGCATAAAATACATTGCGACCAGGAGTGCCTTCGTAATGGCAAGGGTTACAAGAATGATGATTTTCGTTCCTTGTAGAATGGGGAGATAAAGCGCTGCCACTTCCAAGGCTGTCAGCCCCAATAACCACCCCCATACACCCATGTAGTTAGGGTGAGAAAAACTTTTACTGGCTTCTTCATTTTCTTGATTCATAGTTATCCTTTAGCATTAAATTAAGTATACAATCGTAAACAAAATAATCCACACCAAATCAACAAAATGCCAATAAAGTCCTACCAGTTCCACAGGGGCATGATGTTCTTTTGTGAAATGACCTAGAAGCGATTTAATCAAGAGAACAAACATCGCAATCACTCCCCCTAGGACGTGACACCCGTGAAAACCCGTCAAAATGTAAAAACAGGTTCCATAAAGATTTCCTTCAGGGTGAAGCCCATGATGGACATAAAGTTTATGATATTCAAAGGCCTGAATGGAAAGAAAGAGGACTCCAAAGAGAAAGGTGGAAAAAATATGCTGTTTCAATTTCTTTTGATTTCCCATTTCACACCAGTAAAAGGCCTTGACCATGGTGACACTGCTACAGATTAAAACGAAGGTATTAAATCCAGTCAGAGGAATGTTCAGAATCTTACCAGGTTGGGGCCAATGGAGGGCCCCTAAGCGTAGAACAATATAGGACCCAATGAGGCCCGCAAAGAACATGATTTCTGAACAAAGAAAAAGCCATGTTGCCAGCTTGGCATTATCGATTCCCACAGGTCGCTCGAGAAGTGTTTCCTGATTCATGGTTGCTGCATGACTCATTGATCTATCTCCTTATAAAAACTTGTATCCATCTAAATCTTATCCACCACCATTAAAATGAGCATCACAGGAAGATAAATGATGGAGGCATGAAAAAGACCTTTATAGGCCTCGCGTATTTTATCTTTCTTAGAAAATAAAAATGCACAACGAAGTCCCATCCCCAGAAAACCAAGACCTAAAAATAAGGCACCAAAGAAATAAACGGATCCGGTCATTCCTTTGAGTGTCGGTAGTAAGCTGACAGCCATCAGTGCCGAGGTATAAAGAATAATCTGGCGGATGGTCATGCCTCCATTTAAATCCAAACTCGGAAGCATTTGAAAACCTGCTTCGGCATAATCATCTTTGTATAAACTTGCAAGACTCAAGAAATGGGGTAATTGCCAAAAAAAGAGAATGGAAAAAAGGACCCAAGCTTCGAAATTAACTTGGCTTGTGGCCGCGGACCATCCCATCATGGGAGGAATGGCTCCCGGAATGGCTCCGACAATGGTATTGAGCGAGGTTCGTGTTTTAAGAGGGGTGTACATAAAAAGATAAGTTGACCCAGCAATGAATCCAAGGAAGCTCGTTAGAAAATTAATCATGAAGGCAAGATAGAAAAGGCCTATCCCTGATAAAATAATTCCGAAGATGAGGGCCTGACGAGGATGAAGTCTTCCAGCAGGAAGGGGGCGCTGAGCGGTTCTTTTCATTTTTGCATCCAAGTCTCGCTCCAACCATTGATTCAGTACGCCGGAGCCTGCCACAGTCAAAGCTGTTCCCAAAAGGGTGTGAATGAATCTTTGAAAAATAAAAGGCGGGTGTGATCCTAGGAGAAAACCGACCCCTGTCGTAACTAAAACGAGAAAATTGATTCTCGGTTTGGTCAATTCTAAGTAGTCCCGCCATCGATTTAAATTCAAGATGAATTTCTTTATCATGAACAAATTCCTTCTCCCACGCAAAAGGGGTAAACCTTCTTTTTTAAAGGAATATAACCTATAACACAAAACCTCTCAAAAAGGTCCTAGAGCGAAGCAGGCAACGCAGCAGATGGGCCTTTTTCAGAGGTTTTAACCTGAAGTTCCAAAGCGTAATTGCAAGGCTGGTTACAAGCATCAATGCCCCTAATGCCAGATGAATGACGGTGACAGTCACTTTGAAGATTTGAGGTTGGATAAAATCTTTTGCCGCCATTTTTGCAATTAAAGAAACAGGGCCTAAAATAAGTTGGGTACTCATGAGTATCAACAATAACAAGGTCCATTTCACCAAAAATTTTTCTTCAGCACCCTTTCTCAAAACACGAATTCCCATCCAACCCACGAAAAAGATTACCCCGAATGCTCCAAAAACATGAGCCCAGATTCCAAGGCCTGAATGTCGAAAATAAGCCCCTAAAAGGATCTGAACATAAATCATGAGTGTCATCATGAGTGATAAAAATTTTAATGAGATACCCTTCTCTTGAGTTTGACTTGAATCTTTGGAGGATAAATTTTCAGAAGAGGCCATCCATCGAGGAGAAGTAAATAGGACGAGACTGACCACCAAAGAAAAGAAAATTTCAGCAAGGCCGGCATGACTGATTGAGATGGGATCAGGAAGCATAAAAAGAACGGTGATTCCACCTAAAAGGGCTTGAGCGATGACAACGAGAAAAGCGGCGATACCCATCCAACGAACCCATCGACGGTTTTCTTTCCAAAGGAGGCTCGCCATGAGAAGCAGTGCAAGAAAACCTACAAAACCTGCAATCATCCGATGCCCATGTTCAAAAAGAATGCCGCCAATCATGGGGGGAAAAAATTGCCCGTAAGAAAGGGGCCAATCCGGAACAGCCAATCCAGATCCCGTGCTCGTGACCAAGGCCCCTGCACAAAGTAAAAAGAAAGTGCAAATGGCAACGAAGGTTGCGAAACGATGGACTCCACTAGATTTTTGAGTTGTATTCATAATTGTTGTTATAAACTTTTGTCCACCTAAGTGGATGAAAACAAGTCTACAGTCCACAGTCCACAGTCGACAGCTTTAAAGAAAGTATTTTTTCTATGGACTGTTGACCGTTGACTATGGACTCATTTTCATGGTTGATTCTGAGGTGTCCAATCCTCCTTCTTCCCGGGGACACTGTATTCATAGGGCCCATGGTAAACCTTGGGAATAACCTCGTAATTCAGATGGGGTGCCGGCGACGAAATCGTCCATTCAAGTGTGTTTGCCTGCCAGGGGTTATTGCCTGCTTTCTTCCCTCGAAATAAACTGACAAAGAAATTATAGACAAAGGGGATTTGGCCTAGGAAAAGGGCAAAGGCACTGATCGAAATGAAAATTTGAAGCGGTTCAAGCCCCTGAAGAAACCCATATTGTCTATAATCATAGATTCGCCGAGGCATGCCGTGAATCCCCAGAAGATGCATGGGGAAAAAAGTGAAATTATAAAAAACAAACGTAAACCAAAAGTGAATTTTCCCTAATTTTTCATTCATCATGCGGCCAAACATTTTGGGATACCAAAAATAAAGGCCTGCAAAAATGCCGAACATGCTTCCACCAAATAAGACATAGTGAATATGAGCAACGACAAAGTAAGTGTCATGTAAAAAAATATCGACGGCGGTTGCGGCAAGAAAAATTCCACTTAAACCCCCAATGACAAACATGGAAACAAAGGCAATGGCCATCAGCATGGGTGTGGTCAAACGAATTCTCCCTCCAAAAAGTGTTCCCAACCAGTTGAAGATTTTAACCCCTGTGGGAACGGCAATCAGCATGGTTGAGACCATGAAGGTGGTTCCCAAGGTTGGATTGATGCCTGTTGCAAACATATGATGGGCCCATACGATAAATCCCAGTCCTGCGATGGCCGAAAGGGCATAGACCATCGCATGATATCCAAAGAGAGGTTTGCGGGAGAAAACCGAAAGAATATCCGAGGCCATTCCCATCGCCGGTAAAATCATAATGTAAACGGCGGGGTGTGAATAAAACCAGAAGACATGCTGCCATAATACGGGTTGTCCCACTCCCCCCAGAAAAAAGGTTGTCCCCAAAAGACGATCCAAAAGGAGCATGGCAAGAGCCGAGGTCAATACGGGTGTAGCCAGAAGAGAAAGAATGGCGGTGATAAAGAGACCCCAAACGGACATGGGCATTCTGAAAAATCCCATACCTGGGGCCCTCAGATTAATGATCGTGGTTAAATAATTAAAGGATCCTAGAATGGAAGACGTTCCAAGAAAAATGAGGCTGACCAGCCACCAGGTTTGTCCTTTGGAGGCAATGACGCTCACCGGCGCATAGGCGGTCCAACCGGTTGCCGCAGCTCCCCCAGGTGCAAAGAAACTTCCGACCATAATGACACAGGAAATAAAGAAAAGCCAATAGGAAGCCATATTGATTTTGGGAAAGGCCATATCATGGGTTCCAACCATGAGTGGAATCAGGAAATTTCCAAAGGCTCCGACGAGAATGGCAATGACCACAAAGAAAATCATGAAGGTTCCATGCATGGTGAAAATGACATCGTAGGTTTCCGGCATCATGATCCCTAAAATGGGTAATTTTTCCCCTGGCCAGGCCAATTGCCAGCGAATGGCCATGGCGAGCAGACCTCCAAAAAACATAAAAATCAAGGCGGTAAAAAGGAATTGAAGGCCAATGATTTTATGGTCGGTCGCAAAAATATATTTTCTTAAAAATTTTTTCATTAAATTTATCTTTTCTGATTTTTAGTTTTTGCTTTTTCTTTTAACTTTAAACTTTGAACTTTGAACTACTTTTTACCACTCATCCTCTCCCCCCTTCTTCTCAGTTTCTTTTTTCGATTGATCGAGCCACTTCTCAAACTCTTCCGGGGTCTCGATGGTGATATACCCCTTCATGCGATAATGTGCAAGCCCACAAAATTCGGCACAGACCAAATCATAATTTCCTGTCTTTGTCGCTTCAAACCATAATGGAATATTTGTTCCTGGCACTGCATCTTGTTTTAAGCGAAAGGTCGGAATGAAAAAACTATGAATGACATCCTTTGAAGTCAATTTAACCAAAACTTTTTTCCCTACGGGAACATGAAGTTGATTTAAGGTGGTCACTTCACTTTGGGGATAATGAATATTCCAAGCAAACTGCTGAGCCGTCACTTCGATTTCTAAATCGGGGTTTTGAGGCATGTTGGTTTTAATCTCAGTCCAACCTTGCTCGCTTTTGACCATCAAGACAGCAAGTAAAATCGTGGGAATTAAAGTCCAAATGATTTCGAGCTTAACATTTCCATGAAAGTATTTTGCCCTGGATCCGTCTGCGCGATCACGATAACGAAAAGCAAAGAAGAGAACAGCCCCTTCGACGAGAAAGAACATAACCCCTGTAATAACAAGAATGACATAAAAAATCGCGTCAACCTTGCCACTATAGGTTGAAATACCTTCAGGAAGCCACCAACTCAGTCCATGCATAGAAAAATAATATTTCAGTTTTTTTACAACTTTTGGAATGGGATGGATTATAACAGCCCTTTTTAGAATTTCTAGTATTTTTATCTGGAGTAGAAATTAACTAATTGGAAAATCGGATGACAATGTACAGGACAAGAATTCCTAAAAGGGTCATAAAGGTCGTCCATCGGGTGGGATGGGAATGATGGCTTTCAGGCAAGAGGTCACTGGCTCCAATATAAAGGAAAAAACCTCCAAAAATAGCCAGTAGAGCGCCCAGGACAGTAGCGGTGAGTGTAAAAAAGAGAGTGGAAAAAATTCCGATCAAAGGGGCCAGGGCATCCACTAAAAGCCATCGAAAGGCCAAGGGTTTTTCTCCACCGTTTTTTAGAATGATGCTGACGGTGTTGATTCCATCGGAAAAATCATGAACAAGAACTGCAATGGCGACTGTGATTCCGACTGCTTGCGATACTTGAAAGGCAAGTCCAATCGCAATCCCATCGATCAAACTATGAAGGGATAAACTTCCGGCCCCCAGTTGTCCCCTTCTCTCATGATGAATAGGGTTTTTACACGCCTCATCGGGATGTGAGTGAAGAAGCGAGGTCCGATCCAGTAACATATAGATCACAAATCCAAGTCCTGTAAGGGAGGTGATGAATAAAGGGGTATGAACCTTGTTCCCCAGTTCAATGGCTTCGGGGAGTAAGTCGAAAAAGGCAACCCCAATCACAGCCCCTGCGCTAAACCCAATAAAGAGATGGAGCTTGTCCTTAAATTTAAGGGCAAATAACCCTCCAAGGAAAGTCGCTAGAAAAGCACACAAGCCAATGAGAATCATAAACATATCTTTCAATGATGAAAAATTTAAGCAAACAAACTCCTTTAAAAACTTACCTGTCTTTTACCCGGCATCGTCCTCGACAAGTTGAAAACCCGCCACGACTTGACTGACTTCAAGTCGGGCGAGGCGGGCAGAGTAGCGCCTTTGATAATACCAAACTTCCAACCCGTTTCAAGAATGCAAAAACATTGCTCACTTATAACAAGGGATCTGAATAGGGATTGACAAAAGTTATGGCTATGATATGATGCATATATAAGTGAGGGAGATATGCACAGAACAACGATCATGTTGCCATTAGATTTAAAATTCAAGGCCGTGCAAATGGCCCAAAAAATGGGCATTTCTTTTGGGGAATTCGTAAGAGAAACATTGAAAAAGGCTATTAGAAAGACAAAAAATACAAAGTCTTTAGATCCTTTTTTTGCCGACAAAGCTGTCTTTCGTGGAAAAGTTCCAAAAGACCTGTCGGAAAGACACGACGATTATCTCTATGGAGATGATGCGTGATTTTTATTGACACCAGTGCTTTTCTCCCTCGTTTCACAAGTCGCGATCAGTATCACGCATTATCCTCAAAATACTGGTCTTTGCTCGAAAACTCCGATGAAAGCCATTTCACCAGCAATTTTGTTCTTGACGAAATGTTTACCCTACTGGCTCGTCGAACAGGATATTGCTTTGCTGCTGAAAGAGCGAAAAATCTATATTCCTCAAAAAGATTGATCATCCTTCGCCCAGACGAGGAAGACGAGTTAAACGCGATCGTACTCTTTGAAAAATACGCCGATCAGAAAGTCAGCTTTACGGATTGCATTTCATTTGTCCTCATGAAAAGGAGAAACATTCAAAAGGTATTTACGTTTGATAAACATTTTAAAAGAGCTGGATTCGAAATAGTCCCATCCATTGAATTGTAATCCATCCCATCATTTAGCAGTAAAAACAATTTCCCCTTTCCATTCTTGAGCGGGCGGGTGAACACGATGAAATTTAATTTGTTCAAGATAAAGTTCACAGGATTTCTTCAGAAGAGTATTTTTGAGATAAAGTTTTTCGAATAATTTAGAGGCCTCATCCCAATCTTGATTTTTAAATTTTTGAAGGGCGCTCATCCATGAAGTTTCGATGCTTTTAGGAAGAGGTTCATGAAGCAAAGTATAAAGAGGGACACATTCTTTTTTCCCAACGACTTGAACCGATCCTAACTCGAGATGGGCGATCGATTTTGATTGAGTAAGGACGGCATCGGTGATCAAAATTTGAGTCCCAAAATATTTATTAAGGCCTTCGACGCGGGAGGCCAGATTGACGCAGTCTCCAATGGCGGTAAAGTCAAACCTTCGCTTGGAGCCCAGATTCCCAACGACCATCGGTCCTGTATGAATGCCGATGCGGGTTTTAAGGGGAGGGAATCGGCCTGAAGCGTTAAATTTTTTGATCTCTTCTTGAATGGCAAGGGCCGTCTCACAAGCCCATTGAGCATGTTGATCGGTCTTAATCGGAGCTCCCCAAAGGGCAAACACCGCATCCCCAATGAATTTAATTAAAGTTCCTTTTTTCTCAAAAATGGCGTCCATCACCTCAGTAAAATAGGCGTTGAGCAGGGTGGCCACATTTTCTGGAGTCATCCCTTCTGCCTTTTCTGTGAAGCCTTCAATGTCTGTGAAGAGAGCTGTTGCAACCACCTTTTCTCCCCCAAGCCTCAAAGCTTGCGGATGATGGGCGACCTCACGAGCCATTTCTGGGGAGAGGTAGAATTCAAAGGCTCGTTGGAGCTGCCTTTTTTTACGGCGGGTGATGACATAATAGTAAAGGGTGCTGACCAGAAAATTAAAGGGAAGAATCATCACGTTTAGAACGGCCCCTGGCAGAAAAACCTCTTTCAAAAAGCTCATGTAGGCTGCCAAAACCCAAAGGGTTTCAGCCCCTAGAAGAATCCAGATTCCTCTCTGGGGTTTGAATCGAAAGAGAAGAAGACTTAACATAAAGGTCCAGACCGCTAAAAAGAGGGCCTCCAGATTGAAGGGGCTTTGAGAAATCCAATCTTGACGAATGAGATTTTCCGCTGCGGTTGCATGGATTTCGACACCGAACATACGCCCTTCTTTTGAAAAAGGGGTTAAGTAGGCATCTTTTTGGGCCGGGCCCAATTCTGTCCGTAAAGAGAGTCCCACAAAAACAATTTTGTCGCGGAAGGTTTCTGGAGGGAGAGGATGTTCTTGTTCGAGGGCTTGATAATAGGAATAGGTGGGAAGGGTCCGAGGAGGGCCATAATAATTAATGAGATCATTCTCATCGGGTAGGTGAGAAATTTTATCCCCCACGGCTACTTCGGCCAGTGTAGAAAAATTTGATGTGAGTTCCGATCGTTTCACCCAAAATCTTCGAATATATCCCTCTTCTTCGGGGAGTCCGACCAGAGCTGTTTGAGTATGTTTCCGAAAATCTTTCAAAGGAAGAACGAGCCCTTCCTTATGATAAGACCCCTCTTCGATCACACCATAATCCGCTCCCAGAACCGTGGGTATGAGGTGAAAGGCCATGGCCAATTTCTGATCGACTTCGGGATCGAGACTTTCCCCTAAAAATAAAACATCAAAAACAACACGTTTCGCTCCGGCCTCACTCAATCTCTTTAAGAGTTCAGCATGTTTGATCCTTGGCCAGGCCTGAGTTGGAGAAAGACCCAGAGTGCCATAACTATCTTCATCCATGGCAACAACCACGACATTTCCCGGGGATGGGACGAGCCCTCGGAGATGAAACCAAAGATCCAAAAATTTCATTTCAAGCGAGTGACCCCAGGGGGATAAATAAAGGGCCGTGTGTAAAGCGCCAACAAATGCCGCAATTGAAATAAGAAGAACAAGACGTTTCATATAAAATATCTCGTGTTTTTACCCTTTCCTGTTTTCTGAATAAGATTTTTCAAGAGCAATGCCTTCAATTCACTCAGGATGGTATCAGACCCGACTCCCATGATTTGGGTGCAATCTGTCGTAGAGACCTTTCCTCTTTGGGTCAGGAAGGCATAGAGTTTTCTTTGGCGATCCGTGAGATCATCCTCTGTCAGGTTTTTAGGTCTGGCGATCAGTCGCAGTGAAAAGAAGTTTGTTGCTGAAATTTGGGCGGGCGGATTGTTGTTGCGTTTTAAGGCCTCCTGTATTCTGAGTATCCCTGTCCCGGCATTTTCAATGTAGCCTGCCCGTTGCATGAGATCCGCCAGCATGCGGTTTCGACGGGCAGCCTTCGAGCCAAGATCTTCCAAACTCAGTCCTCGAATGAATCCGCCGGGATTATCCAATTCCAAATGCCCGTCATAAATATGAAGGTAGATGTGAGAGATGTCATAGAGATAATCCCGATGGATCAGGGCATTGATCACGGCTTCTCGAATGGCAACGGATGGATAGTCTTCCCACTCTTCATGCCTAGGAGCGCCAGTGATCTTGATCTGCCGTGCATTGTAGCGTCCGAAAAAGGTGAGGGTTTCTTCCAATTGTTTTAAAATGTTTCCCTTGCATTCGTAACGATCGATAATATCGTAACGGGTTTGTCCTCGGTACTTGAGGCATGTGACGCTGGCCTCTGGAAAGAATTGTTGGGGATTTTTTGCAAAGAATAAAAGGGCGGCGTTCGTCAATAAAATTTTCTTTTCTCGATGCGATGCAACCCCGATATTGACAAGGGCGTCTTTACTTTCGATGTTGGAAGGGTAGCCAGCCAGTTTTCTGTATTTTTCCCACTCGTCCTTGTCAAAATCTTTCTGGAAAATAAAGCGCTCATTGATGAGCTCATCAAAGTGTATCTTTCCTGCATGTTGTATGAGCTGAACAATTTCATCCCGTTTTAATTTTTGAGTATTGGGTCCAATCCTGAGGAAACATCCCTCTTTGCATTTGTAGGGTTTGTCTTTACCTTCGGGGATCTCGACCGTGATGACCTTGTCGTCTGCTTGAGAGATCTTGATCTCGATGGGAGGATCACAGTTTCTGGCGATATCAGTGATTTGACTTTTGAGTCTGTTGGTGAGGGCCGTGGGGTGAACCTCTCCCCGATCCGTGATTCCAACATAAAGCCTCCCTCCGCTTGCATTCGCAAACGCAACGAACTCAGGGGCCAAGAAAGAAAGTCCTTCCTTGAATTCAATCTTTTGGCCTTTGCCTTCTTTTAGGACAGAGGAAATGTCGAGCGGCATGTTAAAACCTTACCAGAACGATACAACCATGTCAATAAATATTCGACGAATATTATACAAATATTCGTCGAATATTTTATTAATATTTTGTTCTTTGATGCGACCCATCGGGTTTTTATTAATGGACATCACTACTGATCAGTTAATCATGCTTGCATCCATCGCAAATATCTTCCCCTTAAACCGACCTACATTAAGGAATTGCGGCTCTTCAGGCTATGTTTTAAATCTTCTAACCGGACAACAGTGATATCAATTTCAATGATCCTTCGAGATCATCATGTGCGATGAAAGAAAGGATTGGATGGCAACGATAAAAAAATACAAGCTAACCCATTACTTCAAACTTCAAGTCTTACCGATGAGAATAAAACTTGCCCAACGAAGAAGGGTCCCATGGACTCAATGTATTTGGCCGTCTGCTGAGTTTTACGCATGTCTTGAACAAGCCGAGAAATGGAGTGAAGTTTGGACGAGATAATGCCAATCACAAATTCATTGTTATTCTGATCGAGTCCATGACAGGCAAGACGAACATCATGCGCCAAATCAGCGGCCCCATAACTCATGCCCAGCTTCGCATGTTCCATCAAAATTCCCCGCTGCTCCTCCTTGGAAAGAAGTTCAAATTCAGGTTTGCGCTTCAAAGGATACCAAACGGCCCAGGACAGGGCGGGATTTGAAAGATTACGACGCGGCTTAGCTAAAAGCCAATCTTCTAAATTTTGTTCATGGCCGCTTGAGTAAGTCCGGCCCAACATCGTCAATTCTGGCCGGGGGCTAAGCTGAACGAAAGGATTTAAAAGAAGAAGAGGTCTCATCTTTTTTGTAAAGACATCCGGATCTTCACTCAAGACCAAAAGCCCAACTCCTTGAGGATCATTCACATCTAAATAAAGAACGCCTTCTAAACCAGAAGCTCGAAGGGGTTCAACAAGTGTGTTGACCTCTCGACAATCCGTGAAACATAAAAACTGCATAAAGAGTCGGCGATCGAGCGTTTGAGGGTTACCTTCTTTGGGAGCCCCTTCTTCTCTAAGTTCTGGAATTTCCACTCGAGGCTTTTGAGCCCCTTGAACATTCATGATCCGAGCAATGTAACATTCGATTAAAATAATGACAATGGATTTTTCCAAATGTGTAAAGCCAATTTAGAAATGTCACCTTTTTTGTTTTTGTTGTTTTTAAAAGAATAAAAGAAGTCGTAGTCTAAGCTTGACCTCCTGTCCTTTTATTGACACAGTTTTCTATCTTAACAGGTGGTCCAGTTTTTGGGGTTAACTATAGGGAGACTCTGGACTTTCATCGCACACGATGATCTCGAAAGATCATTGAAATTGATATTTCCAAAGACTGGCTCAACATTGTTCTTTCGCAACGCCATCCATCTCTTTCCTTCATCAGTCCCTAAGAATTCCATCATCTTTGTCTTCAACCGCTCAACGTTGCTCAAAATTAAAAATTTGTCCCCATTGCCTGAAAAATGATACTCTTCACGCAGGTTTTAGGTGCGTACCTTATGCCTTTACAGAGCAAGGCGTAACCATGCTTTCAAGTGTGTTGAACAGCGAGCAGGCCGTTCAGGTCAATATTGTGATCATGCGAGTTTTCATTAAATTGATTTGGAGCTTCTTCATCGCTTGGGAAATCAATTGGCGCTGGTTCTGGATTATAAGCGGCTGGAGGCTGGAATCCGGGAGCAGGAAATGAAACTTGTCAGAACCATGGCAGGCGAGTTGAGCCATCAGATTAAAAATAGGTTGGGCTCGATTGGGACTGACCACCAGTAAAATGATTATAGAAGCCCATGGCGGAAAAATCGTTGTAGAAAGTCGGCCAGCCGAGGGAACAACAGTAAGTTTTATCCTGCCTGTAGAGAATCGAAAACTTCTAGAGGCTACGGCTACTTTAAGCCCTTTCAGGAGAAGATAAGGAAAAGAATTTTTTCAGCAGCCGAAAGATATTTTTGGAAGGGGTAATGCTAAAAATACAATAGGGTGGAGCTGAGGGGAATCGAACCCCTGACCCCGTCGTTGCGAACGACGTGCTCTACCAACTGAGCTACAGCCCCATTAAAAAGTGAAATCCATTTTCGCCGTTTGTTGCGGGGAAATTTATTTTCAGCTTTGGGTTTTTAAAGCGACAGGATTCTATACTATTTAATGAACCCATATGAAGGGTTATTGTATTTTAGGGTCACAATCGCAAACATGGGAGACCAGGACACAGTGGACACAGGAGCAAGTTGAGATGCACCCGCAAGGATCATGCACTTTGATAATGTCTTGAGATCCACAACTGAGGGAAGAGAAGGCCACCATAAGACCGCCCAAGACAATAAAAACAAATTTTGCCAAATTTCCCTTCCTTTCTACAAGCCTCACTCTATAAATGAATTATTTCACGAATGAATTCTATTTTCAATATTTTATGAAAATAAACAATAAGCTTCGTAATTTTTATTTTTCACTCTTAAACGCTTAATTTTTTTTACCCAGTCGAGAATTCTTCCAGGGGATGTCCTCGAATCCCATTTTATGCTGGAGCCATCTGGCAAAGACAAACAAAAGATCGCTTAAACGGTTAAGATAGCGAATCGCGACAAGATCGACGGATTCCTTTTTTGAAAGTTGAATCGTCCTTCGCTCTGCCCTGCGGCAAATGCCTCGGGCCAGGTGAAGGCATCCTGAAAGGAGAGGGCCACCCGGAAGAATAAACTGTTTTAGGGGAGGAAGATCTCTTTCCATTTGATCGATGAGAAGTTCTAAATTTTTAACAGATTCTTCCGAAATCTGAGGGAGATTCCCTTGGGATTTTGGATTGGCGAGTTGACAGCCCAGATCAAAAAGTTCGCTTTGGATTTTTTTAAGAGATGTGTCAACAAAAACTTTTATTTTTTTCGAAATTTTCGAATTTTCAAGTAGGCCACAGGCCATTCCCATGGCCCCATTGAGTTCATCGACGGTTCCATAAGCTTCAATTCTCAAATCATCTTTCCAAACGCGGGCTCCTCCGATCAAGCCCGTTTTACCCTGATCTCCCGTTTGAGTGTATATTTTCATATTTCATATCGTATCTTGAAGAGGGAAGATCATCCACGAAAAAATTAGGGTGTACGATATTCCCAGTCCGAGGTACTATTCTGTCATGTCCATTCAGCCGAAAGAGATTCAACATTTTCCTTCTGGAGAACTTGGGATCCTGTGGGAGGATGGGCACGAGAGCATTTATCGGGGGGAAACGCTCAGACGTATTTGCCCTTGTGCGATGTGCTCGCACGATCTTAAACGGGGAATGGGAATCCATCCCGGTCGTTTTACCATTATAGGTGTGAGAAAAATAGGAGGCTACGCGATTGCGCTCACGTGGGCCGACGGACATGATACAGGGATTTATTCTTTTGATGCTTTAAGAAAAGCGTGTGAGTGTGAGAAATGTAGTAAGTAGTAACGGCCCATTAGGAAATTGATATCAAAAATCAAACATCAAAAATCAAAATTGTGGTAGAGATCCATAAAAAACTATGAAAAAATGGAATCATTTATTTCCGCTGTTTCTTCTGACATTTTTTTTGGAACTTCCTGCCATGGCCACTGAAAAGAATATGGATAAAACAAATCCTCGTCTCATTAACTCTCCGAGCGCCTACTTGAGAAGCGCAGCTCATCAACCGATCGAATGGTATCCGTGGGGTGAAGAAGCTTTTCAAAAAGCTCAAAAGGAAGATAAACCGATTCTTTTAGACATTGGCGCTGTTTGGTGTCACTGGTGTCATGTGATGGACCAGGAGAGTTATGAAAATCCAGAGGTTGCAAAAATCATTCAGAAATATTTTATTCCGATTAAAGTCGATCGCGATGAAAGACCGGATGTGGATCAGCGCTATCAAGAGGCTGTGGCGGCTATTTCTGGGCAGGGAGGCTGGCCTTTGACAGCTTTTCTTACACCCCAAGGAGAGGCCTTTTATGGAGGGACCTTTTTCCCAGCGGAAGATCGGTCAGGGATGCCGGGCATGAAAAATCTTCTTCCAAAAATTGCCGAGCTTTATCAAAAGAAAAAAGAGAGTCTCGAAAAAGATGCGAAGGAATTAACTTTGAGTTTGAGCTCTTTTCAAGAAGGGCGCGATCAGTCGGGAGAAATTTCGGCTGAGTTGATCGATACAATTTTACAGAATATGTCTCGATCGCTTGACGCAAAATATGGAGGCTTCGGGCGAAATCCAAAATTTCCGGATTCAGGGGCTTTAGAGTTTTTACTCGAAGAGTCCATTCAAAAAGGGGACTCAAAAATTTTGGATTTTTTTAAGATGACATTAGAAGCCATGTCACGTGGAGGAATCCATGATCAGTTGGGTGGGGCCTTCCACCGATATTCTGTCGATCGGGAATGGAAGGTTCCTCACTTTGAAGTCATGCTGGATGTGAATGCAGGTCTCTTGGAAAATTTTGCTCATGCCTATCAGGTGACCCAGGAAAAATTTTTTAAAGAGACGACAACCCGTCTATTTCAATTCATACAGGAGGAATTTTCCGATCAGGAAAAAGGAGGGTTCTATGCCAGTCAGGATGCCGATACCCTTGGGGATGAGGATGGGCATTATTATCGCTGGACTGTTTCAGAAATTAAATCGGTTTTGGATTTATTGACTTTTCGGGTGATGGAGCGTTATTGGGGGCTTGAAGATTCTGGGAAAAATCAGAAAAATATCTTATCTCTTGCCAAAGACGCAAGCGAAATAGCCCAGTCGATGAAGCTTGAATTGAAAGAAGTTGAAGCCCTCATTGAAAACGGAAAGGCTTTATTAAAGGCTTCGCGCGATCATCGGGGAAAACCGTCGATTGATAAAAATATTTATATTAATTGGAATGCAATGATGGTTTGCGCCTACTTTGAGGTTTTTAAGGCGCTGGGGTTTGAGGAGGGAAAGACGTTTGCTTTAAAAACAGTCGATTTTTTATGGGACCATGCCTATATTCCTGGCGAGGGGATGTCCCATAGCATTCATGATGGAAAACCATGGGTGAAAAATGTTTTAGATGATCAGGCCCAAATGGCCCATGCCTGCTGGCAAGCCTATGAAATGACGGGAGACGTTAAGTATCGGGATCATGTGATTGAGCTCATTCATTTTTGCATTGAAAAATTTTGGGATTCAAAAGGAGGATTTTTTGATACGATTCCTGAAAAGGAAAGTTTAGGACTTTTAAAACATCAGCATAAATCCTTTGAAGATAATCCGACTCCTGCGGCCAATCCTATTTTGGCCATGGTGCTTGATCATCTTTACTGGCTGACCGGAAATAAATTGTATCGCGAGAAAGCTGAAGAAACGTTAAAAGCGTTTGCTCCATCAGCCGAAAAAGGTGGGACGGAAGTTGCAACGTATGTACGGGCCTTGGCATTTCATTTAGAAGATCCGGTTAAAGTTGCGGTGGTGGGAAAGAAAGAGGAGCCGTCCTTTCGATTTCTTGTTTGGGCAGCCCATCAGGTCTATCGGCCTCATAAAATGGTTCTACCGATGGGAAAAGAGGCAGGGAGTGATTCAGTTTTATCAGAAGATTTGAGAATGCAAATCCGTTCTCAAGAAAACGCTGAGGAAGCCGTCGCCTTTCTTTGTGCAAGCCGCTCCTGCGCTCCTCCAACGGATCAGGTTGAAGAATTAAAGAAAACAATTAAGACTTTTGGATTAAAACTACAGACCAGAGACCAGAGACCGAAGAACAGAGACCAGAGACTAGAGACCAGAGACTTAAAAGGTTCGTAGTCCATGGTATAGTCTGTGGTCCGTAGTCTGTGGTCTATTTGGGAATCTAAATGAACTATCTTGAATTATCAGAAAGAGTTTTGAAGGGAAAGTCTATTACGCGTGACGAAGCTCGGAATGTTCTCCAGGCCCCTGCCAAAGATTTTGAAAAGGTGTTGGAGGCAGTTCTTCCGGTCCGAGAACATTTTCATGGTCGAAGGGTCAAGCTATGTCTTTTACAAAATACCCGAAGCGGGCTTTGCCCCGAGGATTGTCATTACTGTTCTCAGTCGGTGATTTCAAAAGCCCCGATTGAAAAATACGGCCTCCTTCCTCAAAAAACATTGCTCGAAGCTGCTGATAAAGCTGTGAAATCAGGGGCTAAACGTTTTTGTATGGTCACCAGTGGGCGAGGTCCCAGCGATCGAGATATTGACCATTTGGTCGAAGTGGTGGGTGCTGTTAAAGAGAAATACCCGACCCTTGAAATTTGTTGTTCCTTAGGGCTCATGGATCTTCCTAAAGCCAAGAGGCTAAAAGAAAGCGGTGTAGGTTGGGTGAATCATAATCTCAATACCTCCGAGCGATTTTATCCTGAAATTTGTAAAACTCATACCTATGAAGACCGCTTAAATACGCTTCAAGCGGTTAAAGCCGCTGGTCTTTCCACGTGCTCAGGAGGAATTATTGGAATGGGGGAAACAGACGAGGATATTCTTGATTTGGCTTTTACAGTCCGGGACATAGATATTGATTCTATTCCCCTTAATTTTCTTCATCCCATCGATGGGACCCCGCTCAATGGGGCGAAATTTCTTGATCCTGTAAAAGGGATTCTGGCTCTTTGCGTTTTTCGATTTTTGAACCCTGAAAAAGAAGTTCGGGCGGCTGGGGGACGAGAATTTAATCTAAAAGAGCTTCAGCGATTTGTGATTTATCCAGCCAATTCTATTTTTGTGGAAGGATATTTGACGACACCAGGGCAACAGGCCATCGAGGCTCGTCAAATGATTGAGGGCATGGGTTTTGAAGTAGAAGAAAGTAAGGAATTTAAACATGGCTCAAAATAAAATTTTGTCTCAGATTGAACATTTGGAGACACGCTATAAAGAGGACATTAAAGGGGATTCTTATTTTGGGAGACCTTTCTCTGTTCTTAAGAGAGCAGAGGAGAAACTCAGTTCTTCTTCAGTAAGGTCCGTGGCCTATTTTTCCATGGAATATGGAATTGCTCCCAATATTTATCGTCCCTTTACAGGAACCCATGTTCATCAGAGAATGACCCATTATCCGCATGAAGTTTTTTCAAATTTGAGGGCGATGGATTATTTTCATAAGTTGAAAGTGGAACGTCCTCCTGACCTTCCTATCTATAGCGGAGGACTGGGTGTTTTAGCGGGGGATACTTTAAAGAGTGCTGCTGATTTAGGCATTTCTCTTGTGGGGGTGGGTATTTTATGGCATGAGGGATATTTTGAGCAAAAATTTCTCTTTCATGATGGGCAAATTCCCATGCCGCTTCTCTGGGACCCTTATTCTTTGCCGGGGCTCGTCCCTTTAAAGAATCGGGTTAAGATTCAACTGAAAGAAGATACGATTTTTCTCAAACTTTGGAAATATCATATTTATAGTCATGATGATCAACATGTGATTCCTCTGGTTCTCTTGGATTCCCATCTTCCTGAGAATACCGAGTCCAATCGAAAATTGACGTATAGACTCTATCGCAGTGACGATGAATGGTGGAAATTTTTGCAGAGAACCATTTTAGGGGTTGGAGGGATGCTTGCTCTGGAAGAGTTGGGTTATGCGATTGATTGGTACCATCTGAATGAAGGACATGCGGCCTTTGCCTATATTGAAAAGGCCAGCGGTTTGAGCGAAGAGGATTGTCGAAAGCTCCAGAAGAAATTTGGATACACCTGTCATACCCCTGTTGCGGCAGGTCATGATCGCTTTCCGGTGACGCTTGCAGAAAAAATCCTTCCCCCTGAACATATGAATTTAGTTCGCAAATTAAGCATGGATCCTCATCAGCAGGGCATGATCAATCTCACACGCCTGGCCATGAATGCCACTTGTCAGATCAATGCCGTCTCTCAACTTCATGGAAAAGTAACCCGTCTTCAATTCCCTGATTTTCAAGAGAAACTTCTGGCCATTACAAACGGGGTTCATCATTTAACCTGGATTTCTCAATCGATTGCCACTCTTTTAGATGAGTATCAAGCTAAAATTGGACCTTGGCGGAAGGATCCAACCACGCTTAAGAATGTAATGAAATTGGCCGATGATACCCCCTTCAGAGAAAAACTTTGGCAGGCGCATCAGGAAAATAAAACCAATCTGTGTAAGTTACTAGACCCTTGGAAACTGGATAAAGATGTTTTTACCATCTGCTGGGCCAGAAGAATTGCGGGTTATAAGAGGCCCGGACTTTTGTTGCATTATCCTGAACGCTTGATAGAAATTGCACGACGTGTCGGACGGATTCAAATTTTAATTGCAGGTAAGGCCCATCCGAATGATAATGTTGGGCGAGGGATTATCAGTGATATTCTATCGCGAATCGATAAGTTGAATATGATGTATCATGATGTGAAAATTATCATGCTTGAGAATTATGATACCTATTTTGGTAAGCTTCTTACGAGTTCCGCAGACGTTTGGCTCAATAATCCTTTGCCTCCTTTTGAGGCCTCTGGAACCAGTGGAATGAAGGCCATTTTAAATGGGGTCCTTCAATTAAGCACGTTAGATGGGTGGGTCGCTGAAGCCGCTGACGCTGAAATTGGTAAAATTTTTGGGTTTCGCTCAGAGGGGGGGATGGTTGAAAGTGAACACTTTCTAAGAATGGATGATGATGCGAATGCCCTTTATCAGGCGCTTGAAGAATTGGTTAAACTTTATTATCACACGCACAGAAAAGATTCTGTTCAAGCCGACTCAGAATGGATTGACATGATGATTCGATGTATTGCCGAGGCAGGTTTTTTTAATACTCATCGAATGGTGAAAGAATACTCTGAAAAAATGTGGAAGATGAGTTAGCTCATATCAATAATAAAAATTGAATGGAAACGGGGTCTGGCGCAAATTTGGGGTCCCTTCGTCCTCGGACCTCGTGGTTCCAGCGACCAGGGTCCGGCAAAAATTTTTTGTGTGGGATAGAAGAAGTTCAGGGTAAGGTAAAAGAGGGGTGCCTTTGCCTTCGTCCACTGAGGGCCTGCGGGCGAAGGGACCCCAAATTTGCGCCACCTGTATTGCGATGATCTCGAAGGATCATTGAAATTAATAAGGAAGAAGAATATGGTCGAAATTCTGATTGAATATGAAGGGGACTTGCATTGTTCGGCACTTCATGGGCCTAGCAAGGCTACTCTTTCGACCGATGCGCCGGTTGATAATCAGGGCCGAGGGGAAAGTTTTTCGCCCACAGACCTTTTAGCAACGGCTTTGGGAACTTGTATGGCAACCATGATGGGTATTTTTGCGAAGCGCCGTGGAATCGAACTTAAGGGGATGAAGGTCCGTGTCGAAAAACATATGCAGGAAGCCCCTCGCCGCGTACAGAAATTAGACGTGAACATTTATGTTCCGGTAAAGTTAGGGGAAAAAGAGCAGCAAGCCCTGGAAGCCGCTGCCCTGAGCTGCCCCGTTCACAAGAGTCTTCATCCTGCAATGGAAATTCCGATTCATTTTCATTATCCAGAAAATTCAGTTGTAAGCGATAAGCAATAAGTTATCATTCATTTATTGATAAAGGACAAGATGGCCAACGAAACTCAACTTCCCTATCTTCTCAAACTTTTGGATGACGATTCACCTGTCGTTCAGGAAGCGATTTTGAAAGAGCTGCGTGCTTTAGGCCCGCGACTCGAAGAGGCCCTTATCCATTTGCCAGAGCCTCCTACCCCGATCCAAAAAAAGGTTCTTCAAGATATTCTTCAAGCCGAAAGCCGCCAATGGCTACAGGAAGCGTGGTCAAGCTGGTTTTTTTTAAAAGGAGAAAAAGCAAAATTAGAAATGGCGATGAGTCTCTTGGCCCAGTTTCAATATGAAAGAAATGGAGTGCATCCTCCCCTAGAATCTTTGCTTGATGATTTAGCCCATGAGTACTTGACTCTGTATGAAAAGAAAGATGCGTCAAAGCTTGCAGAGTTCTTATTTCAAACAAAGAAATTAAAAGGGGCTCCTTCTGATACAATCGAGCCCCTTCACAGTAATCTGATGTATGTCCTTGAAAAAAAATTAGGTCTTCCGATCAGTCTCACCATCATTTATATTCTTGTTGGACATCGCCTCAGTATGGAGATTGAAGGGTGTAATTTTCCAAGACATTTTCTGGCCAGGGTTTCTCTTGAAGGGAAAATTTTTCTGGTGGATTGTTTTAATGGTGGAAAGTTTATAGATCCAAAGGAAATCATCAAAATCAATCAAAATCTATCCCCAGTGACCTATGACATCCTTCAAAATATTCCGAGCGCTACTGCCATCATCAGTCGCGTCCTAAGGAATTTAATTCATGCTTACCGTGAAAAAGAGGAACATGCAAATGGCAAACTCATGATGGTTCTTCTCGAAGATTTGGAAGAAAACAATAACTCGTTCAAATAAAAAATGCCGTTCATGTTCATCTCCTCAAGCATTTGATATAGAGTTAGAACTTATGATATATTAGATAGCGAATGAGCCCGACAGTGTTTCGATACAAGAATTATCGTTTCTTTTTCTTCTCCCGTGAGGAAAAAAAGATTCACGTACACGTTTCTTGTCCAGCGGGAGAAGCAAAATTTTGGATTGAGCCCATTGTATCTTTGTGCGAACACTACCGACTGTCCTCAAAAGAGCTTCGAGAATTGCAAAATGTAGTTGAAAGGAAAAAAGATGAAATCACCCGTGCTTGGAAAAAGCACTTCTCAAGTTGAAGTTCAAGACATTTTGCGACAGGGTCTTTGGATTTTGGTGAAAGGAGAGGAATTTTTTCTCTCCTTTAAAGAATATCCCTGGTTTAAGAATGCTCAGGTCTCTTCGATCTATCATGTCGAACTTCTTCATCACTCCCATCTTTACTGGCCAGATTTGGATATCGATCTTGAGTTAAAATCCCTGAAGCATCCGAAAGAATATCCATTGCTGTCTCATTGAGCTTAATAAGCCAAATAAGGTGACAGCCAGCGTTCCATCTCTTCAACCTTCATTCCCTTTCGACGGGCATAGTCTTCGATTTGATCTTTTCCAATTTTACCAATCGAAAAATATTTTGATTCCGAATGGGAAAAATAAAGTCCGCTCACCGAGGCGGCAGGCCACATGGAAAAATTTTCAGTGAGTTCGATCCCTGCATTTTCCTTGCATTTGAGCAAATCAAAAAGATTTTTTTTTTCGGTGTGGTCAGGACAGGCCGGATAACCGTGGGCCGGACGAATCCCTTGATATTGTTCTCGAATCAGGGCATCTGGAGTTAAATTTTCAATCTTGCTATAACCCCAGAATTCTTTTCTCACCCGTTCATGCATTCGTTCTGCCAAGGCTTCGGCGCATCGATCGGCCAGTGCTTTGATCATAATACTTGAATAATCATCGTGATTTTTCTCGAAGTGCTCAACCCATTTTTCAATACCGATTCCTGCGGTGAGCGCAAAACAACCCAAATAATCTTTAACGCCTCTTTCCTTAGGGGCAATAAAATCACTCAAAGAAAAATTCAATTGTCCCTCTTCTTTCTCTATTTGTTGACGGAGCATATGAAAAGTAGTTATAACGCTTTCGCGTTTTTCATCGCTGTAAAGTTCAATATCATCGCCTATCCGATTCGCTGGAAAAAATCCAATTACAGCTTGAGCCCTCAACCATTTTTCTTGAATGATTCGGTCTAAAAGTTGTTGGGCATCCTCGTAGAGTTTTTTTGCCTCGGAGCCCACTTTAGGATCGTCAAAAATTTTTGGGTATCGACCTTTCAATTCCCAGGTTACAAAAAACATCGTCCAATCAATATAAGAGCGAATCTCTTGAAGGGGATAATCCTCAAGAATTTTCACACCTAAGAAAGAAGGGCAAGATGGAGCAGGATCAAAATTTAATTGAAGCCTCTTTTCGCGGGCTTTCTCCAGAGACAGAATTTTTCGGGTTTGGCCCGCCGCATGGGTTTTGCGAAGCTCTTCATAAGCGGTATTCGTTTTTGCGATGAAAGCTTCTTTTTCTTGAGAATTAAGAAGATTTGAAACAACGCCTACGGCACGTGAGGCATCTAAAACATGGGTGGTCGACCCTTGATAGTGAGGAGCAATTTTGACCGCCGTATGAATTCTAGAGGTGGTCGCCCCTCCAATTAAAAGAGGAAGCTTGAATCCCTCACGATCTAATTCTTTTGCCACATGAACCATTTCATCTAAAGAAGGGGTGATGAGTCCGCTTAAACCAATGATATCCACTTTTTCATCATGGGCCGTTTGAAGAATTTTAGAAGAAGGGGTCATGACTCCCAAATCAATGACTTCATAGTTATTGCATCCTAAAACAACACCCACAATATTTTTCCCGATATCGTGAACATCCCCCTTCACAGTGGCCAGGAGGATTTTCCCGGCCTTTTTCGATTGGGCTTCTGATTTATCTTTCTCCATAAAAGGAAGAAGATAGGCAACCGCTTTTTTCATGACGCGAGCGCTTTTAACCACTTGAGGAAGAAACATTTTTCCTGATCCAAATAAATCTCCAACAATATTCATCCCGCTCATCAGAGGACCTTCAATGATTTGAATGGGTCTGGCATATTTCTGCCGTGCCTCTTCAACATCTTGATCAATATAATCGACCACTCCCTTCACCAAGGCATGAGACAGGCGCTCTTCGACGGTCTTCATACGCCATGAAGCTTCTTCAACAGGGGCCTTTTCTTTCTTCTTCACTGTTTGGGCAAATTGAAGTAGGCGTTCGGTGGCGTCCAGCCTCCGGTTCAAAAGAACATCTTCCACAAGCTCCAAAAAATCCTTGGGGATTTCTTCATAGACGGCCAACTGCCCCGCATTGACAATGCCCATATCCAACCCTGCTTTGATGGCATGGTAGAGAAAGGCTGAATGCATCGCCTCTCGCACGACATTGTTTCCTCGAAAGGAAAAGGAAATATTGCTCACTCCACCACTCACATACGCGTGAGGCAGTATTCGTTTAATTTCTTGCGTAGCCCTAATAAAATCAACCGCATAAGGATTGTGCTCCTCCATCCCCGTCGCAACTGTTAAAATATTCGGATCAAAGATAATATCTTGGGGAGGGATCCCTGCCCTTTTTGTTAAAACCTCATAAGACCTTTTACAAACGGCGACCTTGCTTTCGTAATCTGCGGCCTGCCCTTTTTCATCAAAGGCCATGACGACCATGGCTGCTCCATACTGATGGATTTTTTTTGCATGTTCGATGAAGGCTTCCTCCCCCTCTTTGAGACTGATCGAGTTGACAATGGATTTTCCTTGAACACATTTGAGGCCCGCTTCAATGACCGACCCTTTTGAAGAATCAATCATCATTGGAACCTTGGTAATGTCAGGCTCTGAGCTAAGTAAATGAAGAAAACGTGTCATCGTGGCTTCACAGTCGAGCATCCCTTCATCCATATTGATATCAATAATCTGAGCCCCGTTTTCTACTTGCTGACGGGCAATGGCAAGCCCCTTTTCAAAATCTCCTCCCAAAATAGCTTTTGAAAATTGGGGAGAACCCGTAATGTTGGTTCGCTCTCCTATATTAATAAAATTGATTCCTGCCCTGGCATTCATGGCTTCAAGGCCGCTTAAACGCAGCATGGGTTCAATCACCGGAATTTTTCGAGGAGGAATATTTTTAACCGCTTGAGCTATTTTTTGAATATGGAGGGGGGTGGTTCCACAACAACCGCCAACAATATTGACCCATCCTTTTTGAGCAAAATTTTTAATTAAATGCGCCATTTCTTCTGCGGTTTGATCATACGCTGCAAATTGGTTGGGAAGCCCCGCATTGGGATAACAGCTCACAAAACAAGAGGCAATCCCGGACAGCTCTTCTAAATAAGGGCCCATTTCTTTTGCCCCTAAGGCACAATTAATTCCAACTGAAAGAAGGGGAACATGAGAAATCGAATTCCAAAAAGCCTCGATTGTTTGACCTGAGAGGGTGCGGCCGCTGGCATCCGTAATCGTGACTGAAACCATGATCGGGAGACGAATTTTATTCTCCTCAAAAAATTGTTCAATGGCAAAGAGAGCCGCCTTGGCATTGAGCGTATCGAAAATGGTTTCGACGAGCAAAAGGTCAACCCCCCCGGCCACGAGTCCTCGTACTTGTTCCATGTAAGCCTTTACCAAATCATCAAATGTTACTGCTCGAAAACCCGGGTCGTTTACATTGGGAGAAAGAGAAGCCGTGCGGTTCGTCGGCCCAATGGCTCCCGCGACAAAGCGAAGTTCTCCCGACTTCTTAAATTCATCTGCCACCGATTTTGCAAGTTGGGCCGAGGCAAAATTCATGGTATAAACTTGATTTTCCATTTGATAATCGGCCATGGAAATGGCATTCGAGCTAAAAGTATTGGTCTCGATGATATCGGCCCCCGCTTCTAAATAAGCCCGATGAATGGCTTGGATCATAGGGGGTTGTGTGAGGGAGAGAAGATCATTGTTTCCTTTAACATCGCAAGGATGATTGGAAAAGAGCCTTCCTCGATAATCCTTTTCTTGAAGTTGATAGGTTTGGATCATGGTGCCCATGGCGCCATCGAGGATGAGGATTTTTTTAGCAAGTGCGTTATAAATGGGACGAGACCTCTGAAAAAGGCCCATCTGCTGCGTTGCCCGCTGCGCTTCTTTGTGCGGCGTACCATCAAAAAGTACGCCTCCGCAGTCGCTTGCGGGCGTCTTCGATCTGGAACCTTTTTGAGAGGTCTTGGAAAATAAGGGTTTTTCAGGATTCATGTTTTTTTGAGTTTAATTTTTCAGCTTTTGAGTTGCTACCCTTGATTTTTGTTTCGGCGGGATGATTTTCTGAAATACCTTCTTGAATTTTAGAAAGATGATTTTGGGTTTTCTTGAGGGTGCCTGGATTCGCATCAAAACCAATCAATTTTTCTCCCTCCCAGACACCGATCACATATCCATAATACCGGTCTCCCTTTCGATGGTTTGGGGAATATTCAAAAGCCGTTTTTTGTCCCTTAAAGGATTGTTCATTCGTTTTGTAATGAAGGGTTTCCAAACTACCTAAAGAAAATTCATGGCTTCCCGACCCTGCAATGTGAGGATCTTTTACCTCGGCTGAAGTAACGTAAATAAAATAAACCAATTTAAGATTTTTAAATGCGTTGCTAGATTCATTCGTGAACTCAATGTCGAGGGAAGCTTGCTGGGTAAAATTGTAGATGTCCGGATCCCGATAAGAATCCCATTGCCCTTTTTGACCGACCCGTTGTTTGACCTTGATGAAGAGGGGGAGAACCCCTTGTGTTTCCTCAAGGAAAATATTCGGTTGAGAAGATTCCACTCCTTCTGTCAAAGAATAAATATTGAAATTTAAAAAAATGATAATCAAAATCCAGCGTAACATGTCAAAATTTTAGGATATCCGACACCTTTATGCCATTTTTATTTAAAGTTTTTATCCAAAATCCAAAATCGGATTTTAGTTTTCATTCTCTCATCAAAATTTAGTAAGATGTTGAAAAATTTAAAGGATTTAAAAATGAAAATTGCTATTGGATCTGATCATGCAGGTTTCAGATATAAAGAAGAAATCAAAAAACATCTCCTTGCTTTAGGCTATGAGGTTAAAGATTTCGGAACCCATTCTGAAAGCCCTGTTGATTATCCTCTTTTTATTCGTCCCGTTGCCCAGGCCGTTGCCCGGGGAGAATATGAACGGGGAATTGTGCTTGGGGGATCCGGCAATGGAGAGGCCATGGTCGCTAATCGAGTTCAAGGGGTTCGATGTGCCTTGTGCTGGAATCCTGATTCAGCCCGTTTGGCCCGTCAACATAACAATGCAAACATGATCTCCCTGGGACAAAGACTGATTTCGCTTGAAACAGCTTTAGAGCTTGTAGATCTATGGCTTTTGACCCCCTTTGAGGGAGGACGCCATGAGCCAAGGATTCGGATGATCGATGAGAATTAGTCTATAGTCCACGGTCTACAGTCCATAGAAAAGATACTTCCTTTAAATCTGTCGACTATCGACTGTTGACTGTGGACTATAATCTATTTTTATCCACTTAGATGAAAACCCAATCTTCACAATAAAACCTATGAAAAATCCACTCAAGCTCCACCAAAAGCATCATCTAAAGATAGAAGGTTTTTCCGAACGCGGAGAAGCCATCGGTTTTATCAATCAGATTCCTGTTTATGTTCCTTATGCCATTCCAAAGGAAGAGCTGAAGGTTGATATTATTGAAGTGCGAAAAAATTTTGCCCGTGCTGAAATTCTTGAAGTCCTTGTCCCCTCTTCTTCAAGGATGGAGCCCCCATGCCCCTATTTTTATTCCTGTGGAGGCTGTCAATGGCAGCATATGGAAGAGCAAGCTCAATTAGTAGCCAAACGAAAAAGTGTGGAAGAGGCATTAAGGAATGTTCCAGGCGTGAGGGAAGGGATCATTAAAGAAACACTGCCTTCCTCTCAGATTTACCATTACCGAAATAAGGCTCAGCAACCTGTAGGATTAGAAAAAGGTCAAGTTATTACAGGATTTTTCCGACCCGGAACGCATGAGCTTGTTTCAATAGAAAATTGCCTGGTTCAAACTGAAATAGCAAATCAAGTGATTCAAACAACAGCCAAACTCATTTCCTCTTTGGATATTTTCCCTTATGATGAGGTTCAGGATGAAGGGGTGTTACGTCACATTTTGGTCAGAGAAGGGGTCCACACGGGAGAGGTCATGCTGATCTGGGTCACAAGAGAAGCCGATGTCCCTCAAATCGAAAATTTAGCCAAAGACATTTGCTCTCAATTCCCCCAAATTGTCTCTGTTATTCAAAATATCAATTCCCAAAAAACGAATATTATTTTAGGGCCTACTTCGAGGTTGATCATCGGAAAGCCTTTTATTTACGAAAAGATTCATGATTTGAAATTTAAAATTTCACCCAAAAGTTTTTTTCAGGCTAATACATTCCAGGCTGAAAAGATTTGTGACGTGGTTGAAAAAATGATTAACCCTAAGGGAACAGAAAATATCGTTGACCTTTATTGTGGGGTAGGGCTGATTGGATTATCTTTAGCGAAGAAAGTAAAACAGGTTTATGGAATCGAAAATGTTTCTCGAGCCGTCGAAGATGCCCAAGAAAATGCAAGCATCAATGAAATGACAAACATTCGTTTTTTATCTAAAGATGCGAGAGGGGGTCTTCTCCAGCTCCAGTCAGAAAAGATTAAGCCCAAAGTTGTCGTCCTTGATCCTCCACGTCAAGGATGTGAGCCATGGGTCATCGATTCAATCGCTGATTTAGCTCCAGACCATGTGATTTATGTTTCTTGTCATCTCAAAACTCTAGCAAGAGATTTAATCAAATTCACTGAAAAGGGTTTTTCAATTCTTGAAGTTCAACCCCTCGATCTTTTTCCACAGACGACACATGTTGAATGTATTGTGAAAATGTCCTTTATTGATGCCCCTCTTCCTTCAGCATCTCCTGAAGTTCTCCGCGTTCATACATTTCAGTAACAATGTCGCAGCCGCCGATGAAATTTCCATGAATAAAAATCTGAGGAACGGTTGGCCACTGGGTGTAATCCTCCAAGGCTTCCCAAAGTGCGTCATCGGCCAGGACATTCACTCCTACGAGATTTTTCACTCCGGCTGCTTTCAAAACTTCACAAGCCTTTGCAGAAAATCCACATTGGGGTTCTTCTGGAGTTCCTTTCATAAATATAAGAACAGGATTTGATTTTATTTTTTCGTCTATTTTTTGATGAAGGGGATGAGACATAAATACTCCTTTAAATTACTTTCGTTTACCTTCATTGTTAATTCAAAATCCAAAAATCAAAATGCAAAATGACAGACTAAAATCCAAAATTTCTATCGCTATTGCAAGGGAGACATTTTAAGTTTTGCATTGTCATTTTGATTTTTGATATTTGGATTTTCATGCTGCTCTGGACTGTAAGTTTTAAGAGTGAGGGCATGAAGTTCCCCAGACTGAATCTCTTTTTGAAATAAAGCATAGACCATTTTATGTTGTTCCATCATCATTTTTCCAGTAAAGATTGGAGAAATGATCACGGCTTGATAATGATCTTGGGTGCCCGTAAGATCAATGACTTGGGCCTCAGTTCCTTTGGCCCATTCGAGAATTCTTGACTTAATTTGTTCTGCTGTCATGAAAAAACCTCTCAATAGTGCCGATACTATTCTTTTTAAGTCTCGGACGCAAGTAGGGAAGTTTTAGATGTTTTATAAACCTTTCTTTGTATTTTTATTTGAAATTGTTCTAGAATACCTTATATTGGCTTTTGTTACTTCTTTCTGTGGGGGGATTTTCTATTGATCAAAATCGATGCCCATCAAGAAGTGGAAGAGATTGTTCATCAGATAGATGCCTTTATCGGCCATCTCCCTGAACCTCTCAAGTCTCTCGGAGGCGAGTTCGCCTCTACGGGCTATCCCTATCGCACGGCTTTTTTGAACAATGATCTGGCCTTTCCCGGCCTTCTCTTGCCCTTTTGGGTTGCCCAAAAATACGAGACGCATGTCCCTGATCCAGTTTTATTCCTCGAGAGGGTGCAAAAAATTGTTCGGGCAGCTCTTTTGGGTTACCTTTACATTCGCATTCAAGATGATATTTATGACCATAAGGAAGGTCATAATCCAGTCATGCTTCTCTTGGCCAATGAATTTATTCGGGAATGTTTTCAAATTGATTATGAACTCTTTCCTGCTCATTCGAACTTCTGGAGGTATTTTAGAACGGCTTGGCTTGATTTCTCACAGGCCACGGCCTGGGAAATCAAGAATTGTCGGGGAAAGATCAGACCTTTGGTAGCGGATGAGCTCTTGATGGAAGGGAAGAAATTGGCCTTTGCAAAGGTGCCCGTTGCTGCCGTTCTTTTGATGGCAAATCAGGAACAAGATTTACCCTGCCTTTCTAGAATCATTGATCTTTTGGCTACCTCCAGTCAATTATTAAATGATTTTGGAAGTTTGGAACGTGATTTAAAAACACAACATTTTACCCATCCCTTATCTCAATCCTTGGAATTTGAAGATGCGAATTCCTCTGCCAATCTTGGAGATGTTTTTTTTGAGAGGTTGTTACGAAAGACCTCGTTGGAGGATTTGTTCCAGAAGGTGGTGGAGTTGGATGATCGGGTATTAAGGCTTTTAGAATCGTTTTCCCTACCTTCCCTTGTTTTATTTTTAGAGGGAAGGACGAGGGAAGTCAAAGAGATACGCGAGCGTTATCTGAAATTGAAATTACAGTCTTTGTTGGGGGTGGGTAGGGGTGATGCAGTGAGTATTGAACATTAAAAGGGGGAGATGATTATGAGTCAGAAAGGAATTGAACAGTTAATTGGGAAGGCGTTGGTGGATAAGCAATTTCTGGAAGATTTTTTGAAAAATCCAGAGGGGAAGGTAAAAGAGGCCGGTTTCGATGTCTCATCTGAAGAGCTTGGGCAGCTTAAAAAAGTAGATGCTGTCAAGGCAAGGCAATTTTCTGAATCTTTCGCGAAGGAATTTGGCAAAAGGCAGCAAGCAATCGGTATTCCTTTTCTTTGAGAGTGGTATTGACATTCTTTCATGGAAATTTTTTTTGAAGTTGGGAAGGAGATTGGGCGAATTAAATGAAGGAGGGTTTTTATGAGCCAGAAAGGAATTGAACAGTTAATTGGGAAGGCGTTGTCGGACGGGAAGTTTTTGGAAGAGTTTTTGAAAAATCCGGAAGGAAGGGCAAAGGAGACAGGGTTGGATATTTCTGCGGAGGAACTTTCATAGATTAAGAAAATGGATGCTGAGAAGGTAAGGCATTTTGCAGAAGCTTTTTCACAAACGTTTGTAGATAGAAGACAAGGGGCCTTTGGATGAAAGGGGCTATGAGAAATTAAGAAATGAGACAGCGATTGCTCTTGACAAGATGTCTCGAATGTATAAAATGTAATATATTGTATTTAACATATTTAACATTTCATACAGCAGGGTCATGAAAAATCCGTTTTCTCCGACCTATCCAGTCAATCCTCAGTATTTTGCGAATAGACGGGATGTCTTAAATACATTTTGGCGCGCAGTGGAACGTTCCACCCAGACAAAGAATCCTACCCCGGACAACATCGCAATATTGGGAGAATGGGGAATAGGGAAGTCCTCCGTGTTAAGAAAGTTTGAAGCGATTGCATTGGAAGAGGCCCATCCCCGTCGAATCTTTTGTAGTCTCATAGAGCTGGTCCCCGTGGCCTGCAATTCCTTCGCCAGTTTTTCTGAAAAGGTGATAGATGATATTGATCGCAACTTTGTGACGCAAGCTTCTCTGGTGGCCAAAATTCGAAATGAAATCAGAAATTGGAGGATCTCTTCTGTAGAGGTTGGTTCAGTGTCCGTCGAGAAGAGAATCCGAAAAAAATCTTTAGCGACTCAATTTGAGGAGGCGCTCATTCATCTTTGGGAAATTTTAGAAAAGATCGGGATTGATACGGTGATTCTCATGCTGGATGATCTCCATTATCTTGCAGAGCGTTGTGGCGAGGCCTTGTATGATTTGCGAGGTATTTTTCAGGGATTGCCCCGTCATGGTTGCAATTTTATCTTGTGTTGTACGGGTAGAAGAGAGATGTTTACCCAAGTGCGTGAGTTGGCTGAACCTCTCACACGGTTCTTTAATATCAAATATTCCTTGGGATTGTTTTCCAGGGATGAGGCTAGAGAGGTTGTTCTCAAGCCGATCAAGCAATCGGGTATCGGTGTCAGAATAGAAGAAGCCGTAATCGCTGAGGTCTATCGGTTAACAACAGGACATCCATTCTTTATTCATTTTATCATGCGAGAACTCATCAGCCTAAACACAGGGAAGAGGATTACGATCAAGAATTTTAAAAAGTTTTATCCGAAGATTGAAGCCATTATGGTGAGAGAAAGGTTTGAAGTGGATTATTCAATTGCGAGTGCAAGGGAAAAGGAGATTCTAAGATCGGCTGCACATCTTTCTGATGGTCCATTTATGCCGCAAGATATCAGGATAAAAGGTATTCGTAATTACCTTAGAATGTTAACGAATAAGAATTTGGTCACGAAACATGAACGAGGAGAGTATTCGCTCTATCACCCGCTTTTTAAAAGTTTTTTGAAATGCTTATAAAGGTTGTAGTTCACGGAGGAAAGGAGAGTTTTCTATGAGTCAAAAAGGAATCGAGCAGTTGATTGGAAAGGTGTTGTTGGATGTAAGGTTCTTAGAAGAGTTTTTGAAGAACCCAGAAGGGAAAGTCAGAGAGAACGGGCTTGATATTTCAGCGGAAGAGATCGTTCAGATTAAGAAAATGGATTCTGCCAAGGCGAGAAGTTTTGCAGAATCTTTTTCGAAGGAATTTGCGTCTCGTAAACAAACGGGACTGTGAAAGGAGTTTGTATGAGCCAAAAAGGTTTGGAGCAATTGATCGGGAAGGCATTAGCGGACGAGAAGTTTTTAGATTCATTCTTGAAAAATCCTGAAGCGAAGGTGAAGGAAGCAGGATTGGATATTTCTGTAGATGAACTTTTACGGATTAAAAAGATTGATACGTTAAAAGCTAGGCAGTTTGCGGAATCCTTCGCGAAGGAGTTTGGGGATCGTAAACAGGGTCTTTTCGTCTAGAAATCCAGGGCCACCTCATTATAAATAGGCATATGCGCCGATTCCACTCAGGATAAAGCGCTATAGCAAGAAGTTGTAGTCGCCCCATTTATGGGGCTGCCGTGTGCCCCCTGCATGGATTGCCCGATGAATCGGGCGACTACAAAAAAACACGATGGGAAGAACTTTCATCACACACGATGATCTCGAAAGATCATTAAAATTAACATGTGCACGAACATGTTATGCTGTAGAATTGTATAAAAGTTACAGCAGAATTTTGGAAGGAGCCCATGAATGGAAGAAAGAACCGAGGACAAGAATGAAGTAGGGCGCTGGTTAGCAGTTCATGAAGTTCAAAGAAAAGAGCTCAAAAAAATGACAGTGGCTGATAAATTTTCCCAATTGGACTCTCTCATGATTTCGGGTCAATGGTTGGGCTTTAAGAAGCAGAGTTTTTCCAAGGAGAGAGAAGTCCACAGAAAATGGTTAAAATTATATAGGCTGAAGACTCCATGAGTCAGAAAAAAGAGGGCGTTTTATCTTTTGAGGAAGTCATGAAGGATTTCTACCACGTTGCATGTATGAAAAACAATGGGATTCAATGGATGGTCAGCAATGACAGTGTTTTTGACC